>PNNE01000453.1 GCA_013824055.1 Rhodobacter sp.
GCGACAGATCGCCGAAGACCATGGTGTCGAGATCAAGGTAGATGGCGGGCAGGTCGTCCGGAACCACACCCGGCTCGAAAAGGCACAGCTTGGCCTGACAACCCGGACCGCGCAGGTCAGGCGACAGGAACCAGGCAGGGATCATGCGCAGCTCGACCTGTGGGTCCAGCCCCGGACGTTCGCGGTCCGACAGCAGCACGAACCGCTCGGGACCCCGCGACCGGGCGCGGACCGAGCCGACCAGCCGGTTGATCTCGGACACGGGATAGCGATCACCCCATGCGATCAGCACGCATTGCCAGGCGGCCTTCGGATCACGCATGCGAAGCACTCTTTCAGGGAAAAACGCGGTCTCACCGCCTCATCGCACGTGGCAGTGGCCCGAGCAAGACCGAGGGTCAGCGGGGGGGGTCAGCCGGGGGGGGCAGCGGTGGGGTCAGCCCGGGACTGCGGTCAGCGACGCCTGCCAGTCCTGCAACCGTGCCGCGTTCACGCCCATGTCGTCGCGGCCAAAGCGCAGGCGGGCCTGCACGACAAGCCCCTCCGGCCCGGCTTCGGCGGTGGTGTAGTCGGGAAAGCCCCAGACCGCGCTGCGCGTGATCCAGGTGATCCGCCCCTCGGCGACGCTGCCGGCAAGCCGGGTCGTGCGCGGGGTGGCAAGGGCGATGTCGTCAAGCCGCGCCAAGAGCGCCGCCCCGTCGCCCGCAAGGCGCAGGCTGGCGGCACCCTTTTCGGCAACCACGCTGCCTTCGGCGCCCTGCGCCAGGGGTGCCACATGCCAGAGCGCCGGGTCGGACGGCGCCAGCCGGACAAAGGCCGCAAAGATCACCAGCGCGGCCAGAAGCCCGCCCAACAGAAAGACCGCCATGCGCCGCACCCTGCTATCTCCTTGTCCGGGCCCAGTGATAGAGGCAGATCAGCTCATAGGCCACATGCGCCCCGGCAATCGCCGTCGCCCCTGTGGGATCATATGGGGGCGAGACCTCGACAATATCACCCCCCACCAGGTTGATTCCGGCCAGATCGCGCAGCATCGCCGCCACCTGCCAGCTGGCCAGCCCGCCCCAGACCGGCGTCCCGGTGCCCGGCGCAAAGGCCGGGTCCAGCGCGTCGATGTCGAAGGTGAGGTAGGTCGGCCGGTCGCCGACGATGGCCTTCACCTCATCGACCACCCGCGCCACACCCCATTCATGCGCCTCGCGCGCGGTGATGACGTTCACGCCCAGATAATCCTCGGTCGTCGTCCGGATGCCGATCTGGACCGAGCGTCCGGGGTCGACCAGCCCCGCCTTGACCGACTTGTAGAACATCGTCCCGTGGTCGATCCGGTTCGGGTTGTCGTCGGGCCAGAGGTCGGAATGGGCGTCGAAATGGATCAGCGACAGCGGCCCGAACGCCTCGGCATAGGCTTTCAGGATCGGGAAGGTGATGAAATGGTCGCCCCCCAGCACCACCGACCCCGCGCCCGCCTGCAGGATGGTGCGGATGTGGCCGGTCAGCGCCGCGGGGAATTCGGGCACGTTGGCATAGTCGAAGGCCAGATCGCCGTAGTCGATGATGGACAGGTCTTCCAGCGGGTCGGTGCCCCAGCCCGGCGGCGGGTCATAGGGCATCAGGGCAGAGGCCTCGCGGATCGCGCGCGGGCCAAAACGGGTGCCGGCGCGGTGGCTGACCGCCTGGTCGAAGGGGACCCCGGTGATCGCAAGGTCAACCCCGGTCAGGTCGCGGGTATAGGTCCGCCGCAGAAAGCTGGTCGCGCCGCCGAAGGCGTTTTCAAAGGCATAACCCCGGTGCGCCGTCCGGGTGAACGCAGTGTCAACCTGCGTCTTCGCGTCTTCAAGTGCCATGATGGTCTCGGGTCTTGCAGCGCAGTCGTTCAGCGGAGACGCGCGGATCCGGGAAGCGCAGGAAACCCCCGCGCCACCCGCTTGTCAAGTATTTGATCAAATCAACCGATCCGATGGCCGTCCCGCACCAGTTCATCCGTGACCTGACGGATCGCCTTCTCCAGCGTCTCGGCCACGAAATCCACCTGATCTTCGGTGATGGTCAGCGGCGGCGACATCACGTTCAGATGGCCGATGGGCCGGACCATCAGCCCCATCGCCTCGGCCGCATCGCTGATCCGCTTGGACTCGCCCACCCCGTCCGGCAGCGGCTCCCTGGTCGCCTTGTCGGCCACGTTCTCCACGCAGGCCATCAGCCGCCGACCCCGGACCTGGCCGACCAGCGGCAGCGTCTCCAGCCCCTTCAGCCGGTCGGTGAAGTAATCGCCCACCCTGGCCGCGTTCTCCAGCAGTCCCTCGGTCTCGATGATCTCGATCGATTTCAGCGCCGCGGCACAGGACACCGGATGCCCGGAATAGGTGAAGCCAGAGGTGAACCAACGCTCACCTTTCGCGGCCATGCCTTGCCAGATCCGGTCGCTGAAGATCACGGCGCCCAGTGGCAGGTAGCCCGATGTCAGCCCCTTGGCGCAGGTGATCATGTCCGGCACCACGCCGAACTCGGCCTCGGAGGCGAACCAGTGGCCCAGCCGCCCGAAAGCCGTCACCACCTCGTCGGCGATGAACAGGATGTCGTGGCGCTGGCAGACCTGCCACATCCGGCGCAGATAGCCGGGCGGAGGCACGATCACCCCGCCACTGGCCTGGATCGGTTCGGCGATGAACCCGCCGATGCGGTCCGCGCCCACCCGGGCAATCAGCGCCTCGAATTCGGCCACCAGCCAGTCGCAGAACTGCGCCTCGCTCATCCCCTCGGGGCGGCGATAGGGGTTCGGCGCGGTCAGATGGTGGATGCCGTCCTGCTGGTAGCGGAATTCCTCGACCCGGTCGCCGGGGCGCTTGCCCACCGACTGCGACAGGTAGGTGGACCCGTGATAGGAGTGTTCCCGGGCCACGATGTCGGTCTTTTCCGGCCGCCCCATGCAGGTCTGCCAGTACCAGACCATCCGCACTGCCGTATCCACCGCGGTCGAGCCGCCCGTGGTCAGATGCACCCGGTTCAGATCGCCCGGAGCCAGCGCGGCAAGCTTCGCCGACAAAAGCGCCGAAGGCTCGTTCGTCACATCGACAAAGCTGTTCGAGAACGCCAGCCGCTCGGCCTGCGCGGCGATCGCCTGCGCCATCTCGCGGCGGCCCAGCCCGATGTTGGTGCACCACATGCCGCCCACCGCATCCAGATAGCGCCGCCCCTCGGTGTCCCAGAGATGACACCCCTCGCCCCGCGCGATCACCAGGGACCCGTCGCGTTCAAAGGGGCCAAAGTTCGTCCAGGGGTGCAGAGCGTGGCTCCGGTCCAGCGCCCAGATCGAATTCGGGCTGGGCCGTGCCAGGGCCAGGGGGGCGGTCATGAGGGGTCTCCGTCGTTGAATGACACAAATGGATAACAACGCCAGACTAGCAGTTTGATCAAAACCCGACCAGCCCCCGCGCCGGACCAAAGGTTGGGGGTCACCCAGATATGGTGTCCAAAGGTTGATCCGGCCCCCATTAGGACCACGCAACACAGACTGTCAGCCCGAAGGCCGATTCGCGCCTCGCGCGGAGCGTCCGCCGCCCGCCCCGGGACGCGCCGAAATGGCCGTCCGTCAGGCCAGGGGCTGGGCCCGCTCGACCAGGCGCGCAAAGAAGCTTGCGCCGACCGGGGATGCCTCGTCGTTGAAATCATAGGCCGGATGGTGCAGCCCCGCGCCGGGACCCGTGCCAAGAAAGAGATAGGCCCCCGGACGCGCCTCCAGCATGTAGCTGAAATCCTCCGACCCCATCTCGCGGGGCGCACGCGCATCCACCGCTTCGGCGCCCGAGACTTCGCGCGCCACTTCGGCGGCGAAATCCGCCTCCTCCTCGTGGTTGATCGTCGCCGGATAGCCCCAGTCGTAATTGATCTCGGCCCTGACGCCGTAAGCCGCCGCATGGCCCTCGACGATCTCGTGGAACCGCTGCTTCAGCAGCGCCCGCACATCGGGCTTGAAACAGCGGATGGTGGCCGCGAAGAAGCCTTCCTCGGGGATGATGTTCGACGCCGTGCCGGTGTGGATCATCGTGACCGAAAGCACCGCCTCGTCCAGCGCATGGACGTTCCTCGGGATGATCGTCTGCACCGCCTGCACCATCCCGACGATCGCCACCACGGGATCGACACATTCATGCGGCGTGGCCCCGTGCCCGCCCCTGCCGGTGATCTTCACGACAGCGGTGTCGACCGAGGCCATGTGCGGCCCCGGCGTGGTGCGGAAATGCCCGAAGGGCACGTTGGGCGCATTGTGGATGCCGTAGACCTGCGCGATCCCGAAGCGGTCCATGATACCCTCCTGCACCATGACCTGGCCCCCGCCGCCATCCTCCTCGGCCGGCTGGAAGATCAGCGCCACGGACCCCGCGAAGTTCCGCGTCTCGGCCAGATACTTCGCCGCGCCCAGCAGCATCGTCACATGCCCGTCATGCCCGCAGGCATGCATCCTGCCCGGCACCGTGCTGGCATGGGGTTCCCCCGTCAGTTCATCGACCGGCAGCGCATCCATGTCCGCGCGAAGCCCGATCACCGGCCCCGAGGCGCGCCCCTTGATCAGCGCCACGATCCCGGTCCTGGCGATCCCCTCGTGGATCTCGTCCACCCCCATCTCGCGCAGCCGCTCTGCAATGAAGGCCGCCGTCTGATGGCAGTCGAAGGCCAGTTCGGGATGCATGTGCAGATGCCGACGCCAACCCTTCATCTCCTCGGCATAGGATGCGATACGGTTCAGTACGGGCATGGCGAGAGTCTCCGGAAATTGCCCTTTGATCAAATCGCAAAACCCCGGTGGCCGCAATGTCCCTTCCCCCGCCTGACCGTGACAGAATCGCCGACCTGCCCCCTTCCGGCATCGACCGGCTTCTCGCCATCATGGCCGCG
>PNNE01000349.1 GCA_013824055.1 Rhodobacter sp.
GGCTAACAATCTGCGCCGCTCCTTTACTTGTCAACCCATCCTATGCGACACTGAACGGATGACAGAGTTCGATCCTGAAACCTATGCCACGTCGGATGACCGGCCCGCGGACCTGCGCGCCGGGGCGTTTCAGGGTGTCCGCGAAGCCCGGCGCAATGAACTGGCCGAGGACTATGTCGAGCTGATCGCCGAACTGATTCACGATCAGGGCGAGGCGCGCCCGGTGGACATCGCCGCCCGGCTTGGTGTGAAGGTGCCGACCGTGAGCAAGACCCTCGATCGTCTCGCGCGAGAGGGGCTGATCACCCGCGCGAAGTATCGGTCGGTCTTTCTGACAGAGGCGGGCCGCGCACTGGCCAAAGAATGCCGGCGGCGGCACGAGATCGTCCTGCGCTTTCTCATAAGCCTCGGCCTTGACCCCGAGACAGCGGAACGCGATGCCGAAGGCATCGAGCACCATGTCAGCGAACGGACACTTGCTCTGTTTTCTTCCTTCGCCAACCGGTCCTGAGCGCTGTCAGGAATTCTCGACCGCGAACCGCACATCGGCGATCAGGCTGTCGGCACTGAAGTTCTCCAACCGCTTGCCATTCAAAAAGAAGGTCGGTGTCTGGCGGATGCCCAGGGCTTCGACATCGGCCGCGTCCTGGTTCAGGATGCCGGTGATCCCCGGAAAGAACTGGTCGGTCTCCGCCTTCTCCAGATTGAGACCTGCAGACCCAGCGATTTCCCAGGCGACATCCATCTCGGGCGAGCCATGAACGGCCCAACCAGGCTGCTGTTCCAGAAGCGCGTCAAGGACAGGTTCGAACTTGTCCTGCATCCGGGCGGCCTCGAGTATCCGCACCGCCTCGTCCGAGCCTTCATGGAAGACGGTGTAGCGCAGCACGACGCGGACCTGCGTTGGAAACTGCCGCCGGATTTCCTGCACCACAGGGTGGTAAGCGCGACATGCCTCGCAGGAGGGATCGAAGAACTCGACAAGTGTGACCTCCGCGTCGGCGGGGCCAAAGCTCGGGGAGTACTCCCGGACCAAAAGCGCCTGATCCTCGGTTGGCGTTGCCGCGGCGGCCGCCTCTGCCTCGGCGACGCGGCGCTGGTTCAGCACAAAGGCGCCACCCGCGAAGGTAGCAAGGCCAAGTGCAGAGGCCCCGATCAGAAGGGTGCGGCGGTTCATGGGCGTTGTCCTTTCGGCAAGAGGAGACAGACAAGGATCGTTGCGAAGGCGACCACGGAAAGATAGGGGATCGGCAGGCCAAGGATCAACTGCGCCTCGCCGGTACAGGAGGGGCCATTCTCGGTGCAGGGCACGATCGGCGCAGGCAAGAGGCCGGCGTAAAGGCCCGAATGCCAGGCAGCCAGAGCCAACCCGGACAAGACCAGCGGCAAGGCGTAGGCGCGCGCCATGCCATCGCCACGCAAGAGCGTTAGTCCAAGTATCGGCACCAGAGGAAACATGGCGATGCGCTGATACCAGCACAGCGTGCAAGGCATCTGGCCCAGCACCTCTCCGATGAAGAGCGCGCCAAGCGTGGCCGCCAGCGCGATCAGGAAGGCGGCGGTCAGGGCAAGGTCGTCGCGTGACAGTTCTTGCGGGTCAGCTTTGGTCAAGAACCGGCTCCTTGCGGCGGCGAAGGGGGAAAGAGGCGGCAATGATCAGGACCGCGCCCAGAGTGATCGCAATATCGGCGACGTTGAACGTAGGCCAGTGCCAATCACGCCAATATAAATCAAGAAAATCGGTCACCGCTCCCTGCCGCAGCCTGTCGATGATGTTACCTAGAGCCCCGCCCACGACCAAACCAAAACCGGTCCGTTCAAACGAGTGCTGCGCCCGAAAAGCCATGACGCTGAAAACGACAGTCAGCGCGCCGGTCAGCGCCGCCATCAGAAGCGGCTTGCCCGCCATGATCTCACCCATCATGCCAAAGCTCGCGCCAGTATTGAATCCGAGGGTGAGGTTGAAGTTCGGAAGGACTGGCACCGCAGTCCCTTGCGACAGCAGCGACAGCGCCGCGGCTTTGGTCAATTGGTCCACCAACATTGTGGCGGCGATCAGGGAAATCAGCATAGTGCGATTCATCGTGCAGCCTTGCGGTTGATGCCGATCCAGCGCGGGACCGATGCTTCATATTGCTCATAGTCCTGTCCGATGGCCGCGCGCAGGGCGACCTCTTCAGAACGGACTTGCGTGCTGGCGGACCAGAGAAACAGGATCGGGGCCAGGACCGTCAGGACAGAGGGCACCGCCAAGGCGACCCCCGCAAGCAGGGCCGCCTGCCCGACGAAGGTAGGGTTGCGGCTGAAGCGGTAAAGCCCGCCCGAGACAAGATCGCCGGTTTCTCCGTCCACCACGCCGACGCGCCAGGATGATCCCATAGACATCTGCGCGGCAAAGGCCACCATCGCACCAAGCCCCGCGACAAAGACCCCGATCAGGCCAAGGAGGACGGCGCGCCCCTCGGTCCAGAGCGGATCAACCTTGTGTAACGTTGGCACGGCGAGCCAGAGAAGCGGCCCGAAGAAGGCGATCGCAAAGGCCACGCGGAACCCCATGGCGGCCAGTCGGTCGCGTCCAGTGGCGCGCGCGAACAACCAGACCGGCCGACCGGCTGCTTGTGCGGCAAGGGCGCTGCCCCAGAAGAATAGCGCCAGATAGCCGAAGAGAAGGGCAAGCGCGGCCCAGCCGAAAGCAGAGATCATGTGCGCAGCCCTTGGGCAGACGGCTTTCGGATGTCGTGACAGCAGGGCCGCAGTAATCCTTCTGGTCCGGGTATTTGCATGGGATGTTCAGGCATGAGTGTCGAAGGTCTTCCTGCTGGATTCGGGTTAGCTTTCATGGGCAACGATCCCGGGTCCGGGCGGGTCCACCTGCACCGTTACGTGGTCGATATCATAAAGGTCGTGAAGTCGCTTCACGACAAGTTCAGGCAGGCTCAGCGGGTCGGCACCGGGCGCTGCGGTCACATGCACCGTTGCGACCGTGGAATTGTCGGTCAGCACCCAGGCGTGGAAGTGCCCCGCCTCGGCAATGCCCGGCAAGGTGGTCAGATCGGCCTCGGCGGCGCGTGCGTCCAGCCCCTGTGGCACCGCCTGCAACAGCACCCGAAGCGAATCCGACACCAGCGACCAAGCCGACCGCACCACAAGGGCTGCGACCAGCACCGACAAGAGCGGGTCAAGGATCATCCAACCAGTCAGCATGATGCCGATGGCGGCCAGAATCGCGCCGACCGAGCCCAGAAGGTCACCCACCACATGCAGGAAAGCGCCTTTGAGGTTGGTGTCGCGCTTGTCGCCACGCGACAGATACCAGGCCCCGGTCACGTTGACCAAAAGCCCGACACAGGCCACCGCCAGCATCGGTCCGGCAAGGACTTCCAGCGGCCTGCCGATCCGTCCGACCGCCTCCAAGGCGATCCAGGCGACCAGCAGCAGGAGCGAGGCCCCGTTCGCCAGCGCCGCCAGTACACGAACGCGGTGAAAGCCGTAGGTGCGCGTGGCATCCGCCGCACGGGCCGCGACCCGGTAGGCGATCAGCGCCAGAAGCAGCGCTGCCGCATCCGACACCATGTGTCCGCTGTCGGCGATCAGGGCCAGCGAGCCCGAGAACCACCCGCCCACCGCCTGCACCACCGCATAGCCGGCTGTCAGCCAGAAGACGACCCTGACCCGGCCAACATTGCCAGAGTCCAGATTGCCGCCGTGATCATGGCCCTCGGACATGCTCTCAGCCCTCGCGTTCCGGGTTGAACCGCAGCAGGCGCAGAGCGTTCAGCGTCACCAGCACCGTAGCACCAGTATCAGCGAGAATCGCAATCCAGAGGCCGGTCAGTCCGAAAACCGAGGTCACAAGGAACACTGCCTTCAGGCCAAGCGCGATGGTCACGTTCTGGCGGATATTGGCCATTGCCGCGCGCGACAGGCGGATCGTGGCGGGAATGTCGGTCACCCGGTCGCGCAAGATCGCCGCATCGGCGGTTTCCAGCGCCACATCGGTGCCCGATCCCATTGCCACGCCTACGCTTGCCTGCTTCAGCGCGGGCGCGTCGTTGATGCCGTCGCCGATCATCATCACGCCGCCTTTGGTGCCGATCTCGCGGATGTAGGCGAGCTTGTCCTCGGGCATCATGTCGGCTTCGAACTTCAGCCCGAGGCTTCCGGCAATCGCGGCGGCCGTGCGCGGGTTGTCTCCGGTCAGGATCACCGCAGTCACCCCCATGGCCGTTAGCTGGCGCACCGCGTCCTTCGCGTCCGCCCGCGGCTCGTCCCGCATGGCGATCAGGCCAAGCGGGGTCTTCTCGCGGAATACGGCGACCGCGGTCTTGCCATCCTCTTCGAAGATCGTCGCCTGCCGCAAACCAAGACCGTCGAGCCCGCCATGCTCCATCGCGTAACGCGGAGAGGCGACCCATGCAGGCACGCCGCCCACGGTTGCGACAACCCCCTTGCCCATCAGCGCTTTTGCATCCTGCGACGACAGCGCGGTCACGCCTGCATCTTTGGCCTTGTTCAGGATGGCGATGGCAAGCGGGTGGCTTGACCCCATCTCGACGCCAGCGGCAACGGCCAGAAGCTCGGCTTCGGTAGTGGCCCCGAACGGCACCACGTCCGTCACCTGCGGGCGGCCATGCGTCAGCGTCCCAGTCTTGTCGAAGGTCACGACATCGACCTTCGCCGCAGCCTCGATCACGGCGCCACCCTTCATCAAGAGCCCGCGCCGCGCCCCGGTGGACATGGCCGAAGCGATGGAGGCGGGGACCGAGATGACCAGCGCACAAGGGCAGCCGATCAGGAGCAAGGCAAGGCCGCGGTAAACCCAGGTGTCCCAGGGCTG
>PNNE01000430.1 GCA_013824055.1 Rhodobacter sp.
ACGGCGTTTGGCTACTTCGGCGTTCAGCATGGTTCAGGCTCCCTGATGGACCCCGCCAGAGTCGTTTGTCCAGCCCCAGGGTCGCGCTGGGTCCATTTGATCAAATAACCCGGCCGGGTTCAATCCTTTCCAGACTGGACCGCGTCGATTCAGACTTCGTTAACCACCTGCGATGCAGAGTGCCCTTGCGAACGAGGCGAGGCAACGCATGGCGGACGGGCAGCTTTCGAACCCCACACACCCCACACCCCCAACGAAGGATGAGCGTCTGGACCGGCTCCGCCTGGTTCGCTCCCGTCGCGTGGGGGCGGTGACCTACCACCGGCTGCTGGCCGAACACGGCTCGGCCAGCGCCGCGCTGGCGGCGTTGCCGCACATCGCCAAAGCCGCCGGAGTTGATGAGTATCAGGTCTGCCCGCTGGGCGTCGTCCAGGCCGAGCTGAAGCAAGGTCGCGCATCGGGTGCAACCTTGCTGCTGCATGGTGAGGCGGACTATCCCCAGGCCCTGCTGGAAATCCCGGATGCACCGCCCGTGCTTTGGGCAATCGGTGATGTCTCGCTCTTGAACCGCCCCGCCATCGGCATGGTCGGCGCCCGCAACGCCTCGTCCCTTGGCGTCCGCATGGCCCGCCGCCTTGGGGCCGGCCTGTCCGAAGCCGGGTTCACCGTCGTCTCTGGCCTGGCCCGCGGCATCGACACCGCCGCGCATGAGGCGGCGCTGGCGTCGGCAGGCCGCACGGTCGCGGTGATGGCGGGCGGAATTGACGTGATCTATCCGCAGGAAAACGCCGGCCTTGCCGCCGCCATCGACGCCTCCGGGTGCCGGATCAGCGAACACCCGCCCGGCGTCGAGCCTCAGGCGCGCCACTTCCCCTTGCGCAACCGCATCGTCGCGGGGCTGTCCCGCGCCGTTGTCGTGGTCGAGGCCGCCGCGAAATCCGGCAGCCTGATCACCGCCCGCGCCGCCCTGGACTATGGCCGCGAGGTGATGGCCGTCCCCGGCCACCCCTTCGATGCCCGCGCCTCGGGCTGCAACATGCTGATCCGGGACGGCGCGCTTCTGGTGCGCGGGCCGCAGGACGTGCTTGAAGCCCTCGGCGCCCCGACGGCTGCGCGTCCCGAACCCGAGATGCGGCTGGACCCCATGCCCGGCCCCGCCGCGTCCCGGCGCCCGTTGAAGGAAGTCGCGCTGCTGCATTCGATGATCCTGAACCGCCTGGGTCCCAGTCCCTTGGCCGAGGACCAGCTGATGCGCGACCTGAACGTCACCTCCGCCCAGCTTGCGCCTGAACTGCTGACGCTGGAGCTTGATGGCCGCATCGCCCGCCAGCCCGGCGGGCTGCTGGCGCGGCTTGACCAGTCCCGGCTTGACTAGGGCGGCATGGGGGTCGCCCGCCCCCCCGGTTGACAAGCCTCCCGCTTCGCCCACATGTTGCCGCGCCATTTGCCGGCCCGGGAGTTTCAGGAACACATGCCAGTCGTCGTCGTGGAATCCCCCGCCAAGGCCAAGACAATCAACAAGTATCTCGGCCCGGACTTCGTGGTCCTGGCCTCTTATGGCCATGTTCGCGACCTGCCCGCCAAGGACGGCTCCGTCAATCCCGACCAGGGATTCGAGATGCTGTGGGAGGTCGCGCCCGAGTCGAAGAAGCACATCCGCGCCATCACCGAGGCGCTGAAGACCGATGACACCCTGATCCTGGCGACCGACCCCGACCGGGAGGGCGAGGCGATCAGCTGGCATCTGAAGGAAGCCCTGCAAGGCTCTCTCAAGAAAGGGAAGAAAGTCGCCCGCGTCACCTTCAACGCCATCACCAGGGAAGCGGTGACCAAGGCGATGAAGGAACCCCGCGACATCGACACGCCGCTGGTCGAAGCCTACCTTGCCCGCCGCGCGCTGGACTACCTTGTCGGCTTCACCCTGTCACCGGTCCTCTGGCGCAAGCTGCCCGGCGCGAAATCCGCAGGCCGTGTGCAATCGGTCTGCCTCCGCCTGATCGTCGAGCGCGAGATGGAGGTCGAAGCCTTCAAGGCCCAGGAATACTGGACCGTCAAGGCCGTCTTCCGCACCCCCCGCGGGCAGGAGTTCGAGGCCGGCATGGTCACGCTTGGGGCCAGGAAACTGACCAAGTTCGACATCCCCACCGCCACGGCGGCAGAACTGGCCGTTCAGGCTGCAAATCACCGCGATTTCAAGGTGATGGCGGTCGAATCGAAGCCTGCCACCCGCAACCCCTGGCCGCCCTTCATGACCTCGACCCTCCAGCAGGAGGCGTCGCGCAAGCACGGCATGGGCGCCAAGCAATGCATGAACGCCGCGCAGCGCCTGTATGAGGCGGGGCATATCACCTACATGCGGACCGACGGCATCGACATGGCCCCCGAAGCGGTGATGGCCACGCGCGACGAGATCAAGCGCCGCTTCGGGGCGGATTACGTCCCCGACAGCCCGCGCATGTACAAGAACAAGGCCAAGAACGCCCAGGAAGCGCATGAATGCATCCGGCCGACGGACATGGGCCTTGGTCCCGACAAGATCCGGGTCGAAGACGACCAGCGCAAGCTTTACGACCTGATCTGGAAGCGCACGATCGCCTCGCAGATGGCCGCCGCGCGGCTGGAGCGGACCGCGGTCGATATCGCCTCGCCGGATGGTCAGGTGGCGTTCCGGGCGAACGGGCAGGTGGTGCTGTTCGACGGCTATCTCAAGGTCTACGATCAGGGCCGCGACGATGAAGACGACGAGGAGGGCCGCCTGCCGCAGGTCATGCAAGGCGAAGCGCTGGACAAGGCTGGCGTCACGCCCGAGCAGCATTTCACCCAGCCCCCGCCGCGCTATACCGAAGCGACGCTGGTCAAGCGGATGGAGGAGCTCGGGATCGGGCGGCCTTCGACCTATGCCTCGATCCTGACCACGATCGTCGACCGCGAATACGTGCGGAAGGACAAGAACCGGCTTTTCCCCGAGGACAAGGGGCGGTTGGTGACGGCGTTCCTGTCGAACTTCTTCCATCGCTATGTCGAGTACGACTTCACCGCCGACCTTGAGGGGCAGCTGGACGACGTCTCGGCTGGCGAGCGCGATTACAAGGACGTGCTGGCCCGCTTCTGGCGCGACTTCAGCGCGGCCGTGGCCGAGACCGCGGACCTGCGGATCGGTGAAGTGCTTGAGAAGCTTGACGAATTCCTGGCTCCGCATCTTTACCCGGCGCGGGCCGATGGCAGCGACCCGCGCGTCTGCCCGACCTGCGGGACCGGGCGGTTGCACCTCAAGACGGCGCGGTCGGGCGGGGCCTTCATCGGCTGCGGCAATTACCCCGAGTGCCGGTATACCCGGCCTCTGGCGGGCGATTCCGAATCCGCCGCCTCGGACGGGCGTATCCTGGGGCAGGACGAGAACGGGGTCGAGATCAGCCTGCGGGCCGGTCGCTTCGGGCCCTACGTCCAGCGCGGCGAGGCGTCGGAGGCCAATCCCAAGCCGGACCGGGCCAGCCTGCCGAAGGGCTGGACCCCGGATGGGCTGACGCTGGAGCGGGCGCTGCAACTCCTCTCGCTCCCGCGCGAGGTGGGCAGGCATCCGGCGGACGGGCAGGTGGTCGAGGCCGCGATCGGGCGCTTCGGGCCCTATGTGAAGCACGGGTCGGTCTACGCGAACATCCAGGATGTGGAGGAGGTCTTCACCATCGGGATGAACCGCGCCGTGGAAGTGCTGGCCCAGAAGGCCACGCGCGGCGGGCGGGCGGCTCCGGCGGGGCCGCTGCGGAGCTTGGGCGCGCATCCCGATGGCGGCGAGATCCAGGTCATGCCGGGCAAGTACGGGCCCTATGTGAAGTGGGAAAAGGTCAACGCGACCCTGCCCAAGGGCGTGGAGCCAGAGGCGGTCACGCTGGAGGAAGCTCTGGTCCTGATCGCCGAAAAGGCGGGAAAGTCGGGGACGAAGAAGAAGGCGGCCCCGAAGAAGCCGGCGGCTGGGGCGAAGAAGGCGGCCCCGAACACTCCGGCGACCCCGAAGAAAGCGGCGGCCCCGAAGGAGCCGACGGCCCCGAAGAAAGCGGCGGCCCCGAAGAAAGCGGCGGCCAAGAAGGCCACGCCAAAGAAGAAGGCGGCTGCGGCCGAATAGTGCCCAGGGCGAACAGTCCGCTTTAGCCGAATGAAATCAACCGCTTGCTCGCGGGCGTTGGTGCGATCTTGATCCTTTCGCGTCGCTTGGATGCAGGGCGGAACCAAATTCCTTTCTCAAGGAATTTGACAAGAATTTTGCTTGAAATTCTTGTGGTCAGCCCCGCGGGTTGATCAGCCTGGCCATCAGTCCGGCGGTGCGGACCAAGCCCAGGTTCCGGCCGTTTTCGGTCACCACCAACTCGGCCACCCCCTTCGACATCAGGTCCATGATGTCCCTGACCGGCGTCTCGGCCGCAAGCTGATGCGCTGACGCAGAAGCCTCGCCCGGCTCCATCACGTCGCGCGCGGTCAGCACGCCCAGCGGGTTCATGTGGGCCACGAAGTCGGCCACATACTCGGAAACCGGATTGGCGATGATCTCGCGGGCGGTGCCGCATTGGACGATCCGGCCGCCCTCCAACAGGGCGATGCGGTTGCCGATCTTGAACGCCTCGTCCAGATCGTGGCTGACGAAGACGATGGTGCGCTTCAGCTTGGCCTGCAGGTCCAGAAGCTCGTCCTGCAATTTGGACCGGATCAGCGGGTCGAGGGCCGAAAAAGGCTCGTCCATCAGCAGGATAGGCGCGTCGGTGACAAAGGCGCGGGCAAGGCCCACGCGCTGCTGCATGCCCCCCGACAGGTCCCCGACCTTGCGTTCGGCCCATTGGCT
>PNNE01000283.1 GCA_013824055.1 Rhodobacter sp.
CATGGTTAACCGGTTGGAAAGCAGAATCGGTCAGAACGGTACGTGAACAAACCGTACCCAGGGCCTGAACATGCAAATGCTGCTCTCTGCCACCACCATCCTCGTCCTCTTTGCCTGGGCGCAGGAAGAGGTCGCCAAGCTTCCCCCCGCCTGGTCGCCCTTCGCGGCAATCGAGGCTTCGGTCGCCCCCTGACCTCACGTTCCTGCGCCGTGGCGAAAACGGCGGCGCCGGTGGCGAAAACCGACGGCATCCTGCGACCCGGCCGGCCTAGAACCGGGACAAGCAGGAGAGACCACCGTGCGCTATTCCGGATTTCGCGTGATCGCCGAGGCACTGACCGGCCACAAGGGCTGGAAACCCGTCTGGCGCGACCCGACCCCCCAGGCCGAATATGACTACATCATCATCGGCGGCGGCGGCCACGGGCTGGCAACGGCCTACTACCTGGCCAAGGAATTCGGCCAGGCCCGGATCGCGGTCTTGGAAAAGGGCTACCTTGGCGGCGGCAACGTGGGCCGCAACACCACGATCATCCGGTCGAACTACCTGCTGGACGGCAACGAGCCGTTCTACGAATTCAGCCTGAAGCTTTGGGAAGGGCTGGAGCAGGACTTCAACTACAACGCGATGGTCAGCCAGCGCGGGATCATCAACCTGATCCACACCGATGCACAGCGCGACGCCGCCACCCGCCGCGGCAATGCGATGATCATGCATGGCGCGGACGCGCGGCTTTTGTCCCGCGACGAGGTCCGCCGGATGTATCCCTGGCTGAACTTCGACAACGCCCGCTTCCCGATCAAGGGCGCGCTGATGCAGCCGCGCGGCGGCACGGTGCGGCACGACGCGGTGGCCTGGGGCTATGCGCGCGGGGCCGACCAGTGCGGCGTCGACCTGATCCAGAACTGCGAAGTCACCGGGATGCGGATCGAGAACGGCCGCATCCGGGGGGTCGAGACCACCCGCGGCTTCATCGGCGCGAAGAAGGTCGGCGTGGCGGTGGCCGGGTCGTCGTCCAAAGTGATGGCCCATGCCGGGATGCGGCTGCCCATCGAAAGCCATGTCCTGCAAGCCTTTGTTTCCGAGGGACTGAAACCCCTGATCGACGGCGTGATGACCTTTGGCGCCGGACATTTCTACGTCAGCCAGTCCGACAAGGGCGGCCTGGTGTTCGGCGGCGACATCGACGGCTACAACTCCTACGCCCAACGCGGCAACCTGCCGGTGATCGAGGACGTGGCCGAGGGCGGCATGGCGCTGATGCCCGCCATCGGTCGCGTCCGCCTGCTGCGGACCTGGGGCGGGATCATGGACATGTCGATGGACGGCTCGCCGATCATCGACAAGACCGGGATCGAGGGCCTCTACTTCAACGGCGGCTGGTGTTACGGCGGCTTCAAGGCGACCCCGGCCTCGGGCTGGGCCTTTGCGCACCTTCTGGCGAAGGACGAGCCCCACAAGACCGCCACGGCCTATCGGTTCGACCGCTTCATCAAGGGGCTGATGATCGACGAAAAGGGCCAGGGTGCCCAGCCGAACCTGCATTGACGGAAATTATCGAATGATCATTCATCACCCGATCCTCGGACCCCGCGACGCGCAGGAATTCGTCTATCTCGGCGACGCTTCCCTTATCGACCGGCCGGACGGCATGACCGCCGGGGTCGAGGCCTTCCATGACTATCTCTACAATCGCACCAACCCGGCGGGAGAGCACAGGGAGCTGTGGTATCACGAACAGGGGGACCGCTCCTGGCTGGTGGTGACGCGGAACACGGTCACGCACGAGATCACCAGGGTGGAACTGGCGCGTGATGTGGCGCGGGCACGGGGGCGGTCGAAATGACCCAATCCAATCGGATCACCGGCGGCCAGATCGACCGCACCAGGACGCTCCGCTTCACCTTCGACGGCATCCCCTACCAGGGTCATCCCGGCGACACGCTGGCCTCGGCCTTGCTGGCCAACGGCGTTCGGCTGATGGGCCGCAGCTTCAAGTATCACCGCCCGCGCGGACCGATCTCCGCTGGCTCCGAAGAGCCGAACGCGCTGGTCGAACTGCGCAGCGGCGGGCGGCAGGAGCCGAACACCCGCGCCACGGTGGCCGAGCTTTACGACGGGCTTGAAGCGAACAGCCAGAACCGCTGGCCCAGCCTGCGGTTCGACGCGATGGGGATCAACGACAAGCTGTCGACCTTCCTCGCCGCAGGGTTCTACTACAAGACCTTCATGTGGCCCAAGTCCTTCTGGGAAAAGCTATATGAGCCGATCATCCGCCGCGCCGCGGGGCTTGGTTCGGTCACGCGCGAGGAGGACCCGGACAGCTACGACAAGGGCTTCCTGCACTGCGATCTTCTGGTCATCGGGGCCGGCCCAGCGGGCCTGATGGCCGCGCTGACCGCAGGTCGCGCGGGCAAACGGGTGATCCTGGCGGACGAGGATTTCCGCATGGGCGGCCGCCTGAACGCCGAGACCTTTGCGGTTGGCGAGACGCAGGGCGCGGACTGGGCGGCCGCGACTGTGGCGGAACTGTCCGCGCTGCCCAACGTCCGGCTGATGACCCGGACGACCGTCGTCGGGGCCTTCGACCACGGGATCTACAGCGCGGTGGAACGGGTCTCCGACCATCTTCCCACCCCCGCCAGGGGCAAGCCCCGGCAGGTGCTCTGGCGCATCTACACAGGCCGCGCGATCCTGGCCGGAGGCGCGACTGAACGCCCCGTCGCGTTCGAGAACAACGACCGCCCCGGCATCATGATGGCCGGAGCTTTGCGCGCCTATGCCAACCGCTGGGGCGTCAAGCTGGGTGAGCGGGTGGCCGTCTTCACCAACAACGACGACGGGTTGCGTTCGGCTCTGGACCTCCGGTCCAAAGGGGTTGACGTGGTGGCGGTCATCGACAGCCGCACGGGCGGCGACCTGATCCCCGGTGTCCGTCATCTGCAAGGGGCCGAGGTCGTCGACACCGCCGGAAAGCTGGGCCTGACCTCGATCACCATTCGTCAGGCGAATGGCCGTCTGGAAACCATCGCCGTTGATGCGCTTGGAGTATCCGGCGGCTGGAACCCGAATGTGAACATCCACTCACATCACCGCTCCCGTCCGGTCTATGACGACTCCATCGCCGCCTTTGTCCCCGGCCGCGACGGCCCGCCCGGCCTTCTGGTCGCAGGCGCCGCCAGCGGAGCGATGTCCACCCATGCCGCGCTGAAGACCGGCCGGGATGCCGCGATTGCCGCCTTTGACCTGACCAGCGGCCCCGACCTGCCGCAGGCCGAGGACGCGCCGATCCGAATTTCCCCCCTCTGGCATGTCGCCCACGGCAAGGGTCGCGCCTGGATCGACCAGCAGAACGACGTCACCGTCAAGGACGTGAAGCTGGCCAAGCAGGAGAACTTCACCACCGTCGAGCATCTGAAACGCTATACCACCCTTGGCATGGCGACCGATCAGGGCAAGACCGGCAACGTCATCGGCCTGGCCGTGATGGCCGAACTGACCGGCCGTTCGATCTCTGAGACCGGCACCACGATCTATCGCCCGCCCTATACTCCCGTCGCGATGGGCACCCTTGCCGGTCGGTCGCGTGGCCGCGAATTCAAACCCTTCCGCCTGACCCCCAGCCACACTTGGGCCAGGGAACAGGGCGCGATCTTTGTCGAGGTCGGCAACTGGCTGCGCACCCAATGGGTCCCGAAACCGGGCGAAACCGAATGGCGCCAGTCCGTCGACCGCGAGGTCCTGGCGACGCGAAAGTCAGTCGGCATCTGCGACGTGACCACGCTGGGCAAGATCGACATCCAGGGCACCGACGCCGGGGCCTTCCTTGACCGCGTCTACGCCAACACCTTCTCCAGCCTTCCCGTCGGCAAGTGCCGCTATGGCCTGATGCTGCGCGAGGACGGGATCGTCTTCGACGACGGCACCACGGCGCGGATGGGCGAGCATGAATACGTCATGACCACCACGACCGCCAATGCGGTCACGGTCTTCCGCCACCTGGAATTCTGCCGCCAGTGCCTTTGGCCCGAGATGGACGTCCAGCTGATCTCGACCACCGAGGCCTGGGCGCAGTTCTCGGTCGCCGGACCCAATGCGCGGAACCTGTTGGCAAAGGTCGTCGACCAGGACATCTCTGACGCCGCCTTCCCCTACATGGCTGCTGCCAACATCACCGTCGGCGGGTTGCGCGCGCGGCTCTTCCGGATCAGCTTTTCGGGCGAGCTGGCCTATGAAATCGCCGTCCCCACCCGCTATGGCGACGCCCTGCTGCGCGAGATGCTGGCAAAGGGCGCGGAATACGCCCCCATCGTCTACGGCACCGAAGCGCTTGGCGTGATGCGGATCGAAAAGGGCCATGTCGCGGGGGGCGAGCTGAACGGCCAGTCCACCGCGCTGAACATGGGGTTGGGCAAGATGGTGTCGAAGAAGAAGGACTCCATCGGCATGGTCCTGTCGCAGCGCGAGGGCCTGACGGACGAAAACGGCTATCGTCTCGTCGGCGTCAAACCTGTCGATCCGCAGGCCAGGCTGACCGCTGGCAGCCATTTCCTGGAAAAGGGCGCGGCCCCGGTGGCGGCGAGTGATGGCGGCTGGCTGACCTCCAAGGTCTACTCGCCGCACCTGGGCTGCGATATCGCGCTGGGCTATCTGAAGGCGGGTGACAGGAAGATCGGCCAGCGGATGCGGATCGTGAACCTGCTTGCCGGCCTTGATACCGAGGTCGAGATCATCTCGCCCCACATGTT
>PNNE01000226.1 GCA_013824055.1 Rhodobacter sp.
CCCGACAGCATGTTCACCGGCACGTTGAACTTGCGGAAGTTGGGGTTGAGGCGACCCATGATCTTGCGGGTCTCGGCCTCCATCTTCGATTCGTCCACGAAGCCGAAGCTGTTCACCAGCTCGCGCCCCAGGAACAGGTTGGACGCCGCATCCAAGTTATCCGCCAGCGCCAGCGTCTGGTAGATCGTCTCGATGTTCTGGGCGCGCGCGTCGCGGGGGTCCTTGATCTCGACCTCCTGGCCATTGATCAGGATCTGGCCGCTGTCCTTCTGATAGGCGCCCGACAGGCACTTGATCAGCGTCGACTTGCCCGCGCCATTGTGGCCCAGAAGGCCCACGACCTCGCCGGGGAAAAGGTCGACGGTCACGTGATCGACCGCCTTGATCCCCCCGAAGGAAATCGAGATGTCGCGCAGTTCGACAAGCGGGGTTCCGGTTCTGTCTACCATGATATCAGCCCCTTACTTGATGCGTTTGCGGTAAACGATGTCGAGGAACACGGCGAGGACAAGCGCGACGCCGATCACGATCCGCTGGTAGGACCCGTCGCCGAAGCCGATCAGCACCATGCCCGTCTGCAGGCTGGTCAGGATCAGCGCCCCGATGATCGCGCCATAGATCGTGCCCACGCCCCCGGCCAGCGAGGTGCCGCCGACGACGGCGGCGGCGATGACGTAAAGCTCGTCCAGGTTGCCCATCGCGTTGGTGGCGCTGTTCTGCCGCGCCGCGCCGATCACGGCGGCGATGCCTGCCAGACCGCCCATCAGGGTGAAGATCTTCACCGTCATGGCGCGGGTGTTGATGCCCGACAGGGCCGCGGCCTCGGGGTTGCCGCCGATGGCAAAGACATAGCGGCCAAAGCGGGTGCGGGTCATCAGGATGGTCATCGCGATGGCGACGATGATCATGATCAGCACCGGATAGGCAAAGCCGTGGCCAAAGCTGGCGCAGACACCAGAGTAGATGTCGCCGCCCCGCTCGGCACAGGCCGGGATCTCCTGACCGATGCTGGTATAGTATTTCTGGATGTTGCCGGTGGGCCAGATGTAGGAATTGACGACGGCCGTCGCCCCCAGGATCACCGCGCAGACCAGGCTGATCACGAAGGTCTCGGCCCAGACGGGACGCTGCGCGAAACCGTGGATCTTGCGCGACCGGCGACCGTTCAGGAAGGCCCAGACGGCAAAGACGCAGGCGATGACGGCGAAGATCCAGCTGCCGGTCTTGCCCAGGGCCCCGAAGGAGCCGCCGCCGATCAGCGCGAAGGTTTCATCCAGCGGCGCAATGGTCCTGCCGCCCGCCACCAGGAAGGCAGCACCCCGCCAGACCAGAAGGCCGCCCAGCGTGACGATGAAGGCCGGGATGCCCAGGAAGGCGATCAGCACGCCCTGGAACGCTCCGATCAGCGCGCCCATCGTGATGCCGAACAGGACCGTGATGATCCAGATCGACGGATGGCCCAGGCCCAGGGCTGGCGTCAGGTATTCCACCTGCATCAGACCCATGTACATGCCGACCATGCCCATGATGGACCCGACCGACAGGTCGATGTTGCGGGTGATGATGACCAGCACCATCCCCGTCGCCATGATGCCGATATAGGCGGTCTGAACCGACAGGTTCCACAGGTTGCGCGGGGTCAGGAAGCCGTTCGCCTCGGCCTGGCTGGCACCCAGCAGCATCGAGGGTCGGCCCAGCGCGAAGGTCGAATAGGCCTCGAAGGCGACCCAGATCAGCAAGAGCGCGCCGACCATGCCCAGCAGGCGGGGGTCGATCTCGGTCGCGCGCAGAAAGCGCGTGAACCCGCCTTCCTTGGGCGCCTGGGTCGTCGGGAATTGGGGTGTCGTGGTCATGTCCTCGTCCAGCCTGAGAGGGATGGGGCTGTGCCAGAGCCGGGCGCAGGATGCGCGCCATCACGCCGCACGGGCGACGGTCCAGCCAGAGAGAAAGGGGTGGCGCCGCCCCTTGGGGACGGCGCCGGATGGTCAGATCACTGGCAGGCAGCGACGTCGGGCAGAGCGCCCTCGCAAGCCTGTTCCTTGGTGATGTGGCCCGCTTCGATCGCCACGTTCAGCGTTTCCTTGGTGATCGGGGTCGGGTTCAGCAGGATCGCGTTCATCTCGATGCCCTTCTCGCCGCCCGAGAACTTGACCGCGCCTTCGATCGAGTCGAGCGCCGCACCCCCGGCCAGGGCCGAGGCGATTTCGCCGGCGGCCTTGCCAAGCTGACGCGCGTCCTTCCAGACCGACACGGTCTGGGTGCCACGCGCCACGCGGTTGATGGCGGCAAGGTCGCCGTCCTGGCCACCCAGTGGCACGTTCAGGCCCTGCGCGGCCAAAGCCGCAGCCACGCCGCCAGCCATGCCGTCGTTCTGCGCAAGAACGGCGTCAACGGCGTTGTTGTTGGCGGTCAGGATCTGTTCCATGTTCTTCTGGGCGTTCTCGGGCTTCCAGCCGTCCGAGTTCGCTTCGCCGACGATCACGATGTCGCCTGCGGCCACGGCGGCGCCGATCACTTCTTCCATGCCCTGACGCAGGAAGCCGACGTTCGGATCACCCGGGTCGCCCTTGATGATCGCGTAGTTGCCCTTGGGGGCGACGGCGAACACCGATTCCGCGATGATCCGGCCGACGCCGACGTTGTCGAAGGTCAGATAGAAGGTGCGGTCGTCTTCGATCAGACGGTCATAGCCCACGACCGGGATGCCCTCGGCGGCGGCCTTGTCGATGGCCGGCCCGATGGCGTCCTTGTCCCAGGCGTTGATGACCAGGGCGTCGACGCCCTGCGCGATCAGCGCGTCGATGTCCGACAGCTGCTTTTCGGCCGAAGACTGCGCGTCAGCCGAGACATAGGTGTTGCCGGCAGCTTCGATCGCGGCCTTCATCGCGGCTTCGTCGATCTTCCAGCGCTCTTCCTGGAACTGCGCCCAGCTGACGCCGATCACCTTGCCTTCGGCCAGCGCGGCGGACGAAAAGCCGGTCACCGCCAGAACGGCGGCGAGAATTGCGGTACGCATGTGTAACCTCCCTAGTGTATCGGCCAGCAGATGGCCGGCCCGGCAGATTCGCCGTGACAGGCGCAAATGTGCCGCGAATAATTTCAGTTGTCAAAATATAAAAGCGCCAAGGCGGCAAGCCTTGGCGCCCTGGCCGTGCCCGGCTGCGCTACTGGCAGGCAGCAACAGTCGGCATCGCACCCTTGCACACGTCCTGCTTGGTGACATGGTCCGCGTCGATCACCACATCCAGGTTGGCGACCGTGATGGGCGTGGGCGTCAGCAGGATCGCCCAGACCGGAATACCCTTCTCACCGCCAGAGAACTGGGTCGCCTCCGGGATCAGGTTCATCGGCGTCCCGTCGGCCAGAAGGCCGGCAATCTCGCCGGCGCGCTTGGCCAGGTCGAAGTTGTTCTTCCAGACCGACACCGTCTGCAACCCCTGTGCCACCCGGTTCAGCGCCGCCTTGTCGCCGTCCTGCCCGCCGACCGGGACCGACAGCCCCGCCGCCGTCAGCGCCTCGATTGCGGCACCCGCCATGCCGTCGTTCTGAGCCAGCACCGCGTCCACCTGGTTGCCGCTGTCAGCCAGGATCTTCTCCATCACCGCCTTGGCGTTCTCGGGCTTCCAGCCGTCGGCATGGGCTTCGCCGACGATGGTGATCTGCTCGCCCGCCACTGCGGCCCCGATGACTTCTTCCATGCCCTGACGCAGGAAGGTGCTGTTCGCATCGCTGGGATCGCCCAGGATGATCGCATAATTGCCTTCGGGCTGGGCCTGCTTGACGATGGCCGCGATCAGGCGTCCGACGCCGACGTTGTCGAAGGTCAGGTAGAACACCCGCTCATCCTCGATCATCCGGTCATAGCCCAGGATCGGAACCCCCGCTGCCGCAGCGCGGTCGATGCCCGGACCGATGGCCTCCTTGTCGACCGGCTGGATGATCAGCGCGTCGATGCCCTCCGAGACCAGCTTGTCGATGTCACGCAACTGCTGTTCGGCCGAACCGCCCGCATTGGTCGGGATGTACTTGTTGCCATTGCGCTCGATCATCGAGCGCATCGCCGTGGCATCCCAGCGCCAGCGCGCTTCCTGAAAGTCGCCCCAGGCGACGCCGATCCGCTTGCCTTCGGCAAAGGCACCCGATGCGAAACTTGTGATGACCAGAACTGCCGCCAGGATGAGGCTGCGCATGGGTGTCTCCTTCATAGCTCGGGCATAGATCGGACAAGGATCGGGGCTCAGCCAGCCTGCCGCCTTAAGGTGAGTCAACTTCGGCCCAACGCTGCCACAACAATTTCAGTTGTCAAAATAAATCGTCTGACAGAAGCTTGGCATTCGCGAGTGTCGGGGCAAATCCGGCGAAAATAGGGTTAAGTGGTGGCGGCGCCTGCCACATTTGGCAACGTTTACTTCGGGGATCGAATAAATGCCTCTTACGGCGACTCGGCCCGCCAGCGGTGACGGGCGCAAGGGTGTCGGGCCGCTGATCCCGCCGCTGACCGAAAGCCAGCGTCCGCTGCGCCAGCAGGTTTTCGAACTGGTGCGCGCCGCGGGCCTTATTCCGCGGGTGCAACTGGCCAAGGATCTGGGCGTCAGCCCCGCGACCGTCACCACCATCTCGTCCGAGCTGATCGAGGCCGGTCTGATCGAGGAGGTCGCCGCCCCCCGCGACAACGACGCCGGCCGCGGTCGTCCCGCCGTGGCGTTGGGCGTCCGCGCGCAAGCCCACCGTGTCGCGGGGATGAAGCT
>PNNE01000006.1 GCA_013824055.1 Rhodobacter sp.
GCGATGATGCGCAGAAGCGTGGACTTGCCGCAGCCCGAGGGGCCGACGAAGACGACGAACTCACGATCGCGGATCGCAAGGTCGATGCCGTGCAGCACCTGCGCGGTGCCGAAGGATTTCGTGATGCCTTGAAGCTGAAGCGTGGCCATGCGGGCAGTCCTTTGCAGCGAAGTGGGGGCGCGAAGGCCGCGCCCCCCGGTCAGGATCAGCGGACGGCGGCAAGCTCGACGCCGGCTTGCGTGACGAGTTCATCCACGGTGCCCTCTTCCAGCATGATCCCCTGGATCATGTTGGTGAACACGGCCTGCAGCGCCTTGAAGTCCTCGACCATCGGCTCGGGTCCGCCGGTCGAGATTCCGGCCACGAAGATCGGCCAGTTGCCTTTCCGGTAGTAGACGTCGGTCATCCCCAGCTTTTCGTAGTCGAGGATCGGGGTCAGGCCCCAGCTGCTGTCGAGGTCATACTGCGCCTCGCCGCTCGTCAGCGCCTTGGCCAGCTTGATCGCCAGGTCCTCGTTGCCGGTGCCCTTGAAGACGGCCAGCGAGTCGGTGATCAGGATGGTGCCCGAGGGACCCGAGGGGCCGGCGGGGATCGGGGCGACGATCTGGCTCGGCACCTTTTCCGCATGCTGGCCTTCGCCCCAGGGACCCGAGACATACATCGCGATCTGGCCGTCGTTGAACAGGTCGCGCATCTGGTCGCGTTCCCACTCGGTCGGGCCGGACTGCATGTAGGGCAGCAGGTCCGCGTAAAGCTGCAATGTCTCGCGGGTCTGCTGGCTGTCCAGCGCCGGGGTGCCGTCGTCGTTGTAGACCTTGCCGCCGTTGGAATAGAGGAAGTCGAGGAACATGTGCATCGTGTTGTCGAAATCCTTGCCGGCGATGCCGATGCCCGCGGCGTCGGTGTTGTCGGTTACGGTCTTCGCCAGGGCGACGAGGTCAGCCCAGGTGGCGGGTGCCTTGCACTCGGCGCCCGCAGCCTCGACCACGGCGCAGTTGATGTAGAGCGCCTTGGTCGAGAAGGCGTGCGGGATGCCCCAGTACTGGCCGCCGTTGGTCACGGTCTTGAGAACGCCGGGCTGGTAGGCGGCCTCTTCCTCGGGCGTGAAGGTCACGGGGACGATCAGGTCGTTGTTGGCCAGCTGGCGCAGGGTGCGGCTGCCCATGTAGGCCACGTCCGGCGGGTCACCGGCGGCGGCAAGCTGCATCGACTTGTCCTGGCAGGTGCCCCATTCCACCGCTTCCATCTTCACGGTGACGCCGGGATTGTCGACCTGGAACTGGTCGATGACCTTCTGGTCGGCCGCGCGCACTTCGCCGCCGCACATGATGAAGTGCAGCTCTTGCGCCTGGGCCGAAAGGACCGTGCCGGCCATCAGGCCTGCGGCGACCGTCAGGGTCTTGAGGTGGGTCATTGCTAATCTCCCTTGGTTGGACGTTTCAGTGTCGGTCATTCTTTCACCGCGCCTGCGGTCAGGCCCGCGACGAGGTATTTCTGCAGGAAGAGGAACACGATCATCACCGGGGTGATGCCGGTCAGGGCGGCGGCCATCATCTCGTTCCAGGTCACGTCCTGGTAGCCGATGAACTCGTACAGGCCGGCGGGAAGCGGCTGGATCTCGCGGACGTTGTTGAAGGTGATGGCGAAGAGGAACTGCTGGGCATAGGCGCCGATGAAGACCGCGGTGCCGACGACGATCAGGCCGGGGGCCGCCAGCGGCAGGACCACGCGGCGGAGCGTGTAAAGCCGCGAGGCGCCGTCGACATAGGCGGCCTCCTCCAGCTCGCGCGGGATCCTTTCCAGGTAGGACCGCAGAAGCCAGATGCCGGTCGGGATCAGGAAGGCGACGCCGGGGATGATCATCGCCCAGTAGGTGTTCAGCATCGAAAGCGAGCGCAGCACCCGGTATAGCGGGATCAGCAGGACCGCGCCGGTGAACATGTTCACCGCCAGGAAACCGCCCAGCGACAGGGATTTGAACGGGAATTCAAGGCGCGCATAGGCATAGGCGGCGGGGATCACCACGATCATCGTGATCAGGGTCACGGCGCTGGCCACGAAGATCGAGTTGAAGATGTAGCGGCCCAGAAGCGGCACCGTGACCCACATGTCACGGTAGGCCTGCAGGCTGAAATCCTCGGACCACCAGGTGAAATCGGCGGTCATCAGGTGGCTCATGGGGCGCAGGCTGACGCGGATCATCTCGATGAAGGGCATCAGGATGAAGAGCAGGAAGAAGAAGGTGGCGATGTAGACGCCGATCTTCTGCAGCAGGGTCAGCCGGTCGATCATGTCACTTGGCCCCGTATTGCCGGTTCACGCGGTTCAGGAACCACAGGTAGAAAAGCGAGAAGGTGGCGAGCAGGACCACGATCACCACCGCCCGCGCCGCGCCCTCGCCGAAACGCTGGGACGAGATCGCGACCTTGTAGGTGTCGATGATCAGGGTGGTGGTCGCCCCGCGCGGGCCGCCTTCGGTCAGGATCCAGATGATTTCAAAGCTGTTGAAGGTCCAGATTGCCGACAGCAGCGCCATCGAGACAATCACCGGCATGATCTGGGGAATGGTGATGCGGCGGAAACGATACCAGCGGCTGGCACCATCGACCCAGGCGGCCTCGTACAGGTCCTTGCTGACCCCCTGCATGGCGGCCAGGAAGAACAGCGTCACCATCGGCGTGCCGACCCAGACGTCGGTGACGATGGCGGAATAGAAGGCCGAGGTCTTGGTCGCCAGCAGCGCCACGCGGTCCTCGACCAGGCCGAATTCCTGCAACAGGCCCGAGATCAGGCCGAAGTAGCCGTTGTACATCCACTTCCAGCCGATGACGCCGATGGCGACGGGGATCACCCAGGGCGGCATCACAAGGACCCGGAACAGCGCCTTGCCGGGGATCGCGGCGTTCAGAAGGCTGGCCCCGATCAGGCCGACGATCAGCTTCAGGCTGACGGCCAGGACCATCCAGTAGAAGGTCCGCCCCACGGTCTGCCAGAACTTCGGATCGGCGAAGAGTGCTGCATAATTCGCGATGCCGACGAAGTTTTCCCCGCCCAGAGTGGCGTCGGTGAAGGAAAGCCGGATCGTCTCGGCCAGGGGCCAGACGACGATGACCAGGATGAACAGCAGCGCGGGAGAAATGAGAAGCCAGGCAAAGGCGCGGTCGCTGAGCTCGCGCCGCTGCATCCGTTCCGGCGCTGCCCCTTCGGCGACAAGCGTCATGCGTCCCCCTGTTCAGCCTTGGGCCGCCCTGGCAGGGGCGGCGCGGGTCGAATCATGTCGTTGGGGTGACGATACCAAAAAACTGCAATCACGCTACCATTATAATACCAAGTTCACGAATAAGCCGGACCAACTGCGGATTTCGCTTGTTTTCGCCGGGATATCTGGTCAATCCTGCGTCCAGCCAAGGGAATTGGTCCCATAGAAGAAATACCAATTTGGGGGCTTCCGATGGAAGACGAACAGACGCTGTACCGCCCCGACGCCTGGTACCGCGCGGCGCGCGGACCCAGATACGAACAGCTTTACCGCCACCTGTCGGCGGCCATCGCGGCGGGGGAGCTGCCGCCTGAAACCCAGCTTCCGCCCGAGCGCGACCTTGCGCTGATCGCCGATGTCAGTCGCGTGACGGTGCGCAAGGCGGTCAGTCAGCTGGTCGCGGATGGCGTGCTGGAACAGCGCCGTGGTGCGGGGACCTTCGTCAGACCCGCCCGGTCAAAGATCGAACAGTCGCTGTCGGCGCTGCTGTCTTTCACCGACTACATGCGCCAGCGCGGCAAGACCTCGTCCAGCCGCATCCTGCGCCGGGGGTTGTTCCTGCCGACGCCGGACGAAACCATGTCGCTTGGCCTTTCGGCGGGGGACCGGGTCGCGCGGGTGGAGCGGCTGCGCTTCGCCGACGACACGCCCCTGGCTCTGGAGTGGTCCTCGCTGCCCACCGACGTCCTGCCCGACCCCGAGGCGGTGGAAACCTCGCTGTACGACGTGCTGCGGGCCACCGGAAAGGCCCCGACCCGCGCGGTGCAGCGCATCACGGCGGTGAACCTGACGGCGGCGGATGCGAGGCTGCTGCTGCTGCCCGAAGGTGCGGCGGTCTTGCGGATCGACCGGACGGCCTATCTGCCGACGGGCCGCCCGATCGAGTTCACCCGCGGGCTTTACCGCAGCGACATCTATGATTTCATTGCCGAACTGCGGCTGGACGCGCCATGACCCTGACCTTCACCTCCCGCATTGACGGGACCCGGATCCGCTGCCTGATCGGCTCGGACCGCCCGCTGGCCGCGCCGGTCTTGTGCTTTTCGCTGCTGGCCGCGCCAAAGGTGATCGCGGGTGGGACGCTGGTCCGGCAGGTGGCGGGCTATGCCGAGGTGGCGCTGCCCGACCTTGGCCCAGGCGCACCGCACGAGCTGGTGCTGGAGCACGCGGTCAAGGAATTCGGGCCGCGCAACCGGGCCTGGCTGCCGCTGGGGGCCTATCTGCGGGTGGGCAAGGACTGCCTGCCGCTGCCTGCGGGAAGCGACCTTGGCCTGCGCGATCGAGAGGGACCTCCTGCCTCCGGACTTGCGGCAGGGACGCTGCCGCTGGTGCCGCAGCCGACCGACTGGGCGCCCTCGGGCGGGGTGCTGGCGCTTGCGGCCCTGGCCCCTGTTGCGGGTCTGGAGGGCGTGGCGGAACTGGCCACACGGCTTGGCCTCGCCCCCTTCGTCACGCCGGAGGGTCTTTCGCTTGACGTCGCCGATGAC
>PNNE01000039.1 GCA_013824055.1 Rhodobacter sp.
GGTCGGCCCGCTTCACCGTGGCCAGCCGGTGCGCCACGACCAGCGTCGTCCGCCCCTGGGCCAGCCGTTCCACCGCCGCCTGCACCAGCCTTTCGCTTTCGGCGTCCAGCGCGCTGGTGGCTTCGTCCAGCAGCAGGATCGGAGCGTCGCGCAGGATGGCGCGGGCGATGGCAACCCGCTGCCTTTGTCCACCGGAAAGCATCACGCCCCGCTCGCCCAGCTGGCTGTCATAGCCTTGGGGCAGGGCGGTCAGGAAGTCATGCGCGGCCGCGGCGCGGGCGGCTTGCTCGACCTCGGCGTCGGTGGCGTCCAGTCGGCCAAAGCGGATATTCTCGCGCGCCGAGGTGGCAAAGATCACCGGGTCCTGCGGCACCATGGCGATGGCCTGGCGGAAATCGGCGCGCGCCATGTCGGGCAGGGCCACTCCGTCCAGGGTGATCCGCCCCGACTGCGGGTCGTAAAAGCGCATCAAGAGTTGCAGGATCGTGGTCTTGCCCGCCCCCGACGGTCCGACCAGAGCGACGGTCTCGCCTGGTTTCACATGCAGGCTGACCCCGTTCAGCGCCGAGGCCTCGGGCCGGGCCGGGTAGCGGAAGGTCACGTCCTCGAAGGCAATCTCGCCGCGCACCGGGCGGGGCAGGGCGACCGGGCGCACCGGGTCCAGCACCGAATCCCTGGTGTCCAGCAGTTCCACCAGCCGCTCGGTCGCGCCGGCGGCCCGCTGCAACTCGCCCCAGATTTCCGAAAGCGCCCCCACGGAACCGGCGACCATCACCGCGTAGATGACGAACTGGATCAGCGCGCCGACCGACATCTGGTCCGCCCGCACGTCCCGCGCCCCGACCCAGAGGACGCCGACAATCCCGGCGAAGGTCAGGAAGATCACGATCACCGTCATCACCGCCCGCGTCTTGATCCGCATCCTGGCCGAGGCAAAGCTCTTCTCGGTCACTTCGGCGAACTGGTCGCGCGTCGCCGCCTCATGGGTGAAGGCCTGCACCGTCTGGACCGAGGACAGCGCCTCGGACGCCGAACCCGACGAGGCGGCGATCCAGTCCTGGTTTTCGCGCGACAGCACCCGCAGGCGGCGACCCAGGATCACGATCGGCACGATGATTGCCGGAACGATCAGCAGCACAAGGCCGGTCAGCTTGGCCGAGGTCAGCAACAGCAGCACCAGCCCGCCCACCAGGATCAACGCGTTGCGCAGCGCGACCGAGACCGAGGACCCGATCACCGACAGGATCAGCGTGGTATCGGTGGTGATGCGGCTCAGGATCTCGCCGGTCAGGATGCGCTCGAAGAAGGCGGGCGACATGCCCAGCACCCGGTCGAACAGCGCGCGGCGGATGTCGGCCACCACGCGCTCACCCAGCCGGCTGACAAGGTAGTACCGCAGGCCGGTCCCGACCGCGAGCAGGGCCGCGATGATCAGGGCCGCCGCGAAATACTGGTCCAGAAGGGCGGTATTGGCGTCGTTGAACCCGTCCACGACCCGGCGCACGGCCAAGGGCAGCATCAGGCTGACCGAGGCGGTCAGGATCAGCGCCAGCAGCGCCAGCGCCAGCAGGCCGCGGTAGGGCCAGAGGAACGGCACCAGACCCCGCAGCGCGCTCACCTGCTTCGACTTCGGCCGATCCTCGACCGCTGATGTGTCTGCCATCCGCCCTGCCTCACCACTTCCGGGCATGGGTTTAGTCTGCCGGGGCCGCAGGGACAAGCGGTGCGGCCCAAAGGCCGCGGGGGCACGCGCTGCGGTCCAAAAGGCCGCAGGGGCACGCGCTGCGGTCCAAAAGGCCGCAGACAGGCCCTTCCGCCCGCCCGCGCCCCGTGCCACCTTGACGGCATGACCCAGACCTTCCGCTTCCGCGCCCCGGACGGCGCCTGGCTTGCCTGCCGCGACGAAGGGGCCGGCCTGCCGCTGCTCTGCCTGCCCGGCCTGACCCGCAGCATGGCCGACTTCGACTACCTGGTGCCGCATCTGCCGCCGCTGCGCCTGATCCGGATGGACTACCGCGGTCGCGGCGCCAGCGACTGGAGCGGACCGGCGACCTATACCGTGGATCAGGAGGGGCGCGACGTCCTGGCCTTGCTGGACCACCTTGGGCTGGCCAGGGCCGCGATCCTGGGCACCTCGCGCGGCGGGCTGATCGGCATGGTGCTTGGCGCTGCGGCGCGGGACCGGGTGCTGGGCCTTTGCCTCAACGACGTCGGACCCGAGATCGCCCGCGACGGGCTGACCCGCATCTTCGACTACGTCGGCCGCAACCCGGCTGGCCGCACGATCGAGGACTTTGCCCTGCGCCTGTCCCGCACCCCCGGCTTTCGGGACGTGCCGATGTCGCGCTGGCTGCACGAGGCCCGAAAGCTGGCCGTCGAGACGCCCGAGGGCCTGCGCATCCCCTATGACCCCACCCTGCGCGAGTCATTCCTGGCGGCGTTCGACGGCCCGCCGGTGGACCTCTGGCCCCTGTTCGACGCCTTGGCCGGCCTGCCGCTGGCGTTGATCCGGGGCGCGAACTCTGACCTGCTCAGCGCCGAAACGCTGGCGAAGATGCGCGCCCGCCGCCCCGACATGGCCGTCGCAGAGGTTCCGGACCGCGGCCATACCCCCTTTCTGGACGAGCCCGAGGCCGTGGCGCTGATCCTGGATTTCCTGAAGGGGCTGGCATGAACCTTGCCATGATCGAGGCCGCTGCAGCGCGGATGACAGGCCATGTCCGCCACACCCCGCTGCTGCACGCGCCGCTTCTGGACCGGGTGGCGGGTCGGAGGGTCTTCGTCAAGGCCGAGTGCCTGCAGGTGACAGGCAGTTTCAAGGCGCGTGGCGGCTGGTCCGCAGTCTCGGCCCTGTCACCCGACGCCCGGGCGCGCGGGGTGATCGCCTTCTCGTCCGGCAACCATGCCCAGGGGGTGGCCTATGCGGCGGCGGCCCACAGCGCGCCTTGCGTGATCCTGATGCCGTCGGACGCTCCCGCCGTGAAGATCGCCAACACCCGCGCCCATGGGGCCGAGGTGGTGCTGTACGACCGCGCCACGCAAGACCGGGACGCCATCGGCGCGCGGATTTCCGCGGACCGGGGCCTGACGCTGGTCAAGCCTTACGACGATCCGCAGGTCATCGCCGGGCAGGGGACGGTGGGATTGGAGCTTGCCCATCAGGCCGCCGAGGCCGGCATTGCCGAGGCCCCGGTCTTTGTCTGCTGCGGCGGGGGCGGGCTCTCCTCTGGCATCGCCCTTGCGCTTCAGGCGCGGGCCCCAGGGCTTCAGGTCCGCACGGCCGAGCCGGCCGGCTTTGACGACATGGCCCGCTCGCTGGCCCTTGGGTCGCGGCAACGGAACAAGGAACTCGGCGGCTCGATCTGCGACGCGATCCTGACGCCGTCGCCAGGCGAGATGACCTTCCCGATCCTCGCCCGCCTGGCCGGACCAGGCGCGGTGGTCAGCGACGCGCAGGCCTTGCGGGCGATGGCGCTGGCCTTCACCCATCTGCGCATCGTGCTGGAACCGGGCGGCGCGGTTGCCCTGGCCGCAGCGCTTTTCGGCGACGGATTGCCCGAAACGGTGATCGCCGTCGCCACGGGAGGCAACGTCGACCCCAAGACCTTTGCCGCCATGCTGGAGCGGTCTGCGTGACGCTGGTCTGGCTTGAGGATCTGCGGCTGAATGCTGACCTCTCCGGGCCGGAGGGCGCTTCGCCGGTGGTGCTGATCCACGGCCTGGGCGTGGATTTGCGGGTCTGGGATGCGCTGATGCCTGCCGTGCTGCGCCACCGTGTCCTTCGCCTGGACCTGCGCGGCCACGGGTCCTCTGACGCGCCGCCTCCGCCTTATGGCATGGGTGCCCTGATCCGCGACGTCGAACGGCTGATGACCCATTTCGCGCTGAAGGATGCGGTCGTGGTCGGCCTTGGCGAGGGCGGGCTGGTCGCGCAGGGGTTGGCGGTCAAGCGGCTGGATCTGGTGCGCGGCCTGGTGCTGACCGGCAGCGCCACCCGGTTCGGGAACCCGACGCTCTGGCAGGCCAGGCTGGCCCGGCTTGCCAGTCAGGGTCCCGACCTTGACGCAGAAAGCGCAGCCCTGCTTGGCCCGCGCTGGAGGACCTCCTCGGCACTGGACCCGGTCCGGGTCATGCTGTCGCGCACCAGGGCCGAGGGCTGGCAGGGCGTCGCCGCCGCCACCGCCACGGCGGATTTCTACCAGACCACCGCCACGCTGCGCCTGCCGACGCTGGTCCTTGCCGGGTCCGAGGATCGCAAGTGCCCCGTCGACATGCAGCGCGAACTGGCCGATTTGGTCGCGGGCTCTGGCTTTCACCTGCTGCGCGGCGCCAGCCACCTGGCGATGCTGACCCACCCCCAGGCCTTTGCCGAGGCGCTGACAGCCTTCCTGACCCGGATTGGCCATGACTGAGCTTCTTGTGATCCACGGCACCTGCCACGGGGCCTGGTGCTTCGACCACCTGCTGGCCGAGCTGGAACGGCGCGGCATCCCCGCCCGCGCCATCGACCTGCCCGGCCGGGACGGCAGCCCGACAAGCCTGGACGACTACGCCCAGGCCATCCTGGCCGCCGCCGCACCGGACACGATCCTTGTCGGACATTCCGCCGGAGGCTATGCCATCACCGCCGCGGCCGAGGCTGCGCCCGACCGCTTCCGCGGCCTGATCTACCTTTGCGCCTATCTGCCAGCCGCTGGCCAAAGCCTTGCCGACCTGCGCCGCGCCGGGG
>PNNE01000104.1 GCA_013824055.1 Rhodobacter sp.
AACTTGCTGCACAACCGGTGCATGTCTGAAAGGTAGCAAGCAAATCCGGCAACAATAAGCCCTAAGCGGCAAGATTTCGTGGTTGTTGCATGGCGGTCGCAATCGGCGTGTCCGCGCGGCCACAAACCCTCAGGCCACCAGCCGATACCCGCCGCTTTCGGTCACCAGAAGCCGTGCGTTCGAGGGGTCCGGCTCGATCTTCTGGCGCAGGCGGTAGATGTGGGTCTCCAGCGTATGCGTGGTCACGCCCGCGTTGTAGCCCCAGACCTCATGCAGCAGGACATCCCGCGCCACGACCCCGGTCGTCGACCGATACAGGTACTTGAGGATGTTGGTTTCCTTTTCGGTCAGCCGGATCTTCCTGTCCTTTTCGTCGACCAGCATCTTCTGGGCGGGCTTGAAGGTATAGGGCCCAAGCTGGAACACCGCGTCCTCGGACTGTTCGTGCGTCCGCAGCTGCGCCCGGATGCGGGCCAGCAGGACCGGGAACTTGAACGGCTTGGTCACATAGTCGTTCGCGCCCGCGTCCAGCCCCAGGATCGTGTCGCTGTCGGTGTCATGCCCGGTCAGCATCAGGATCGGGCACTTGACCCCCTGCTTGCGCATCCTGCGGCACAGCTCGCGCCCGTCGGTGTCGGGCAGGCCCACGTCCAGGATCACCAGGTCGAAATGCCCGGCCTTGACCTTCTCCATCCCGTCGGCCCCGGTTCCGGCTTCGAACACATCGAAGTCCTCGGTCATCACCAGCTGTTCGCTGAGTGCTTCGCGCAGGTCGTCGTCGTCATCGACGAGCAGGATTTTCCGCAGTCCGGCCATGAGTGCCTCCGTTGCTATGCGGTTGAGATGCGCCCCGATCACGAACCGCGCAAGATTTGCAACGTCTCCCTCACGCGGTCGTGTCGCCCTGCCGGGGAATGTTTCAATTTCGCAATCCGGCAGCTATGGATGGGCGCATGGTGCTGGCCCTTTCCATCTCCGAACGCCTGACTCGCGCCCGTGCCGATCTGCGCATGGGGGTGCCGGTGGTCCTGTGCGGGGCCAAAGGCGCGGCGCTGGTCGCGGCGGTCGAGACGCTGGATGCCGCACGGCTGGCGGACCTGCGCAGCCTTGGGTCGCCCGTGCTGGCGATCACCGCGCGCCGGGCCGAGACGCTGAAGGCCCGCGCCTATGACGGGGATCTTGCGCGGATCATTCCGCCCTCTGATACGGGTCTGGACTGGCTGCGATCGGTTGCGGACCCGGCGGATGATCTGCGGATGCCGATGAAGGGCCCGCTGCAAGCCCTGCGCGATGGTGCGCCCGATCTGGCCCGCGCGGCGCTGGGGCTGGCCAAGACGGCGCATCTGCTGCCTGCGGCGCTGCTGGTGCCGGTGCAGGACGCGCTTGCCCTGGCCGGGGCACATGGGCTGACGCTGCTGGTGCTGGACCAGATCGCGCCCGCTCTGGTCGCCCTGCCGCCGATGGCCGAGGTGGTGTCGGCCCGGGTCCCGCTGGTCGCCTCCAGCGCCGGACGGGTGCATGTCTTCCGTCCCGACGACGGCGGCGAGGAGCATTATGCCATCGAGATCGGTCGCCCGGACCGGGCGAAACCCGTGCTGGCGCGGCTGCACTCGGCCTGTTTCACCGGGGATGTCCTCGGCTCGCTGAAATGCGACTGCGGCCCGCAGCTTCGGGCGGCGCTGGCGCAGATGGGGCAAGAGGGGGCGGGCGTGCTGCTGTACCTGAACCAGGAGGGCCGGGGGATCGGCCTGGCCAACAAGCTGCGCGCCTATTCCCTGCAGGACCAGGGCTTCGACACGGTCGAGGCCAATCACCGCCTTGGCTTCGAGGATGACGAACGCGACTTCCGCATCGGGGCCGAGATCCTGCGCAAGCTGGGCTTTTCTTCGGTGCGGCTGCTGACGAACAACCCCAGGAAGCTGGCGATGATGGAAGGCTGCGGGCTGCACGTGACCGAACGCGTACCGCTGCACGTGGGCAAGACGGTCGAGAACCGGGCCTATCTGGCGACCAAGGCCGCCAAATCGGGGCACCTGCCGTGAAGCCAACCGACCTGGTGGTCACGCCGATGGGGCTGCGGTTTCTGGGGCGGGTCTTCCCCTGTTCCATCGGGCGCGGCGGGATCGTTCCGGCGTCGGCAAAGCGCGAAGGGGACGGGGCGACCCCCGCGGGGGTGCATCGGCTGGTCGGCATGCTCTACCGCCCCGACCGCCTGCCCCGCCCCGCCGGTTGGGCGCTGCCGATCGGGCCGTCGGACCTGTGGTCCGATGATCCGCGCGACCCGGATTACAACCTGATGGTCCGCGCCCCGCATGGCTTCAGCCACGAATCTCTGCGGCGGGCTGATCCGCTGTATGATCTGGTCATCATCACCGACTGGAACTGGCCCCATGCCGAGCCCGGTCGGGGCTCGGCGATCTTTCTCCACCAGTGGCGGCGGCCCGGAGCGCCCACGGCGGGCTGCGTGGCCTTGTCCCGCCGCGACCTGCACTGGATCGCCCCCCGCCTCACCCACCAGACCCGGCTGGTCGTGCAGGCGTAATCCCCTTTCCGAAACGCTTTGGATTGCCTAACCTGCGCGCAATCGGGGAGGATTCGATGCCGGCACCACGCAGCGCGGATGATGAGGTTTTCGAGCTGCGCCTTGCGCGGTCGGCACCCGACCTGTTTCCGATGCTGGATGCGCTCTACGGTGCCCGGTCCGACTATCCCGCCTTCCGCGACCGGCTGCTCAAGGCCTTGCGAAAGGGCTGGGCCGACCGGCCGGAGGACCTGAAACGGCTCGACCTGCAGCGCGATCTGGAACCCGACTGGTTCCAGCGCCCCGACATGGCGGGATATGTCTTCTACATCGACCGCTTCAACGGCTCGCTGCGGGGCGTGCTGGACAAGCTGGACTACCTGGAAGACCTGGGCATCACCTATGTCCACCTGATGCCCTGCCTGAAGCCCCGGCCCGGTGACAGCGACGGCGGCTATTCGGTGATGGATTACCGCCAGATCAACCCGGACTTCGGGACGATGGCGGATTTCCAGGCGGTCAGCGCCGCCCTGCGCGCGCGGGGCATGTCGCTCTGCGTCGATCTGGTGCTGAACCACACGGCCAAGGAACACGCCTGGGCGAAAAAGGCCGCCAAGGGCGACCCGACCTGTCAGGACTATTACCTGATGTTCGACACGCCCGACCTGCCGACGCTTTACGAACAGACCCTGGTCGAGGTGTTTCCCGACAACGCGCCGGGCAACTTCACCCACTACCCCGAGATCGGCAAATGGGTCTGGACCACCTTCAACGAACACCAGTGGGACCTGAACTGGGCCAATCCGGCGGTGTTCCTGGAGATCGTCGAGGTGATGCTGTTCCTGGCCAACAAGGGCGTCGACGTGTTGCGGCTGGACGCCGTCGCCTTCATGTGGAAACGCCTGGGCACCCGCTGCCAGTCGGAACCCGAGGTCCACATGATCCTGCAGGCGCTGCGGGCCTGTTCGCGCATCGCCTCGGCGGCGGTGATCCATCTGGAGGAAGCCATCGTGGCACCAGCCGAGATGCTGCCCTATCTCGGGCGCGGCCGGCATGACGGGAAAGAGGGCAACCTCGCCTACCACAACAGCCTGATGGTGCAGTTCTGGTCCTCGCTTGCCACCCGCGACACGCGGCTGATGACGCATGTGCTGGCGACGCATTTCCCCGACCGGCTGACCAACGCGACCTATGCGACCTACATCCGCTGCCATGACGACATCGGCTGGGCCGTGACGGACGAGGATGCGGCGGCGGTGGGGCTGTCGGGGCAGGGGCACCGGGGCTTCCTGTCGGACTTCTACGAGGGCACCTTTCCGGGCACCTTCGCCAGGGGCGCGCTGTTTCAGGTCAACGAGGCGACCGGGGACAAGCGGATCTCGGGGTCCCTTGCCAGCCTCGCCGGGCTGGAGACGGCGGCGGACGACGCGGCACGCGAGTTGGCGGTGCAGCGCATCCTGATGGGGCACGCGCTGATCGCGGCCTGGGGCGGGATCCCGCTGGTCTACATGGGCGACGAGCTGGCGCTGACGAACGACTATGGCTACCTCGCCGACCCGCACCACGCCCATGACAGCCGCTGGGTCCACCGGCCGCGGATGGACTGGGCGCTGGCGGAGTGGCGCGAGACGGCGGACACGCCCTCGGCCCGGGTGTTCCGCGGGGTGCGGCACATCCTGGCGCGGCGGCGGGCGACGGGGGCGCTGCACGCGGCCAATCCGGTGCGGGTCGTGGGGTCGGGGAACGACGCGGTGCTGGCGGTGCAAAGGGTCGCGCCGACGGGGGTGCTGCTGGGGCTGTTCAACTTCACCGAACAGTGGCAGCACCTGCCCGAGGGGTGGGTGCGGGCGCTGGGGGTCAGCCGGATGTGGGACGAGTTGTCCCAGGCGGAGGTCGGCCTGCATGGCGGCCAGGTCGTGCTGCCGCCCTATGCGCGGGTCTGGCTGACCTGATCCGCCCGGGGCGGACATTCACGGATTATCGTTGGAACCCATATCGTTGCGCGCGGGCGTCGGGGGCTTGTCACGATGGCAAGCCGGGTGCCCCCCACCCCCATCCCCTCCCCACGTGGGGGGAGGGGAGGCACCCAGGCGGGATGGGGGTCAGGCGGGATAACTCCGCGCGCCGAAGATCGCGCTGCCGACGCGGAT
>PNNE01000110.1 GCA_013824055.1 Rhodobacter sp.
CTGCCGGATTCGCTGTGCTGGCTTTTGAACATCCGGGGGGCGGATGTCCCAAGGAACCCGGTCCTGCACGGGTTTGCGGTGTTGCATGACGACGGGCGCGTCGATCTGTTCGTCGACCCGGCCAAGCTGGATGCCGCCGTGCGGACCCACCTGGGGGCCGGGGTTGCGGTGCAGCCGGTGGAAGGGTTCGCCGGGGCGTTGCAGGCGCTGGCGGGGCCGGTGCGGGTGGACAGGGCGACGGCTCCGCTTGCGGTGTCGGAGATACTGAAGCGCGCAGGGGTGCAGGTCGCCTGGGGCGACGATCCCTGCCGCCTGCCAAAAGCCTGCAAGAACGCGGCCGAAATCGCGGCAACGCGCGACGCGCATCTGCGCGACGGGGCGGCGATGGTGGAATTCCTGCGCTGGCTGGACGAGGCCTCGCCGTCGGGCGGGCTGACCGAGATTTCGGTGGTGCAGGCGCTGGAAGGGTTTCGGCGGGCGACGAACGCGCTGCATGACATCAGCTTTGACACGATCTGCGGCGCTGGCCCGAACGGGGCGATCATGCATTACCGGGTGACGGAGGAGACGAACCGGCCGGTGGGGCAGAACGAACTGCTGCTGATCGATTCGGGCGCGCAGTACCTGGACGGGACGACCGACATCACGCGCACCATAGCAGTGGGCGATCCGGGGCAAGAGGCGCGGGAGTGCTACACGCGGGTTCTGCAGGGGCTGATCGCGATCAGCCGGGTGCGGTTCCCGAAGGGCTTGCCGGGACGGGACATCGACGCTTTGGCGCGGTACAACCTTTGGCTCGCCGGGCAGGATTACGACCACGGGACGGGGCATGGCGTGGGCGCTTTCCTGTCGGTGCATGAAGGGCCGCAGCGAATCAGCCGGGTCTCGGAAGTGCCTCTGGAGCCGGGCATGATCCTGTCCAACGAGCCGGGCTATTACCGCGAGGGTGCCTTCGGCATAAGATTGGAAAACCTGATCGTCGTGCAGGAGGCCCCTGCCCTGGGCGACAACCGCGCGCAGATGTCGTTCGAGACGCTGACCTTTGTCCCCTTCGACCGCCGCCTGATCCTGCGCGAGGAACTGTCTCCGGGCGAAAGGCGCTGGCTGGACGCCTATCACGCCGAGGTGCAGCAGAAACTTGGGTCCAGGCTTTCGGCGGCTGCTTTGGCTTGGATGCAGAAGGCCTGCGCGCCGCTGTGATGCCCCCCCTTTCGCCAAGGAGAGACGTTGCGCCCGACGCCACGGCTCTGCCTGCGAAGCCGTCACCTTGCGGCGGCCACGTCGCGGATGCGCTGGACCATCGCGCGCAACCCGTTCGAGCGCTGGCTGGACAGGTGTTCGTTCAGGCCCAGGCGGCCAAGTTCGGCCGTCGCGTCGATCTTGCCGACGTCGGCCAGCGGCACGCCGGAATAAAGCGCGTGCAGGACGGCGATCAGGCCGCGGACGATCATCGCATCCGAGTCGCCCTGGAAGTCGAACTTGCCGTCCGCGATCATCGGCCGCAGCCAAACCTGGCTGGCGCAACCCTGAACCTTCAGCGCCGGAACCTTGAAGCTGTCGTCCAGGGGCGGCATGGCCTTGCCCAGGTCGATGACATGCCGGTAGCGGTCTTCCCAATCATCCAGGAAGTCGAAGGTTTCGGCAATCGCTTCGAAGGCTTCGGTGGCCATGCGCTGCTCCTTGGCTTGGGGGTGAGGTAAGCCCGCCGAGCCCAAAGGTCCAGCCCAGAGAAGCGCTTTTCAAATGCGGTGCCATCGGCTACCCAAGAGGCAGTCGTTCAGGAAGATGCCATGCCCGTTTCCCGCCGTCTTGTCGTTCTTGGCCTTGGCCTGACCCTTGCGGGCTGCGGGGGGCTGCGAGACAGCAGGTTGAACCCGTTCAACTGGTTCCGGCGGTCCGAGCCGCGCGAGACGATCGTGCTGCCGGGTGAGCAAGCCGATCCGCGCGGGTTGGTGGACACGGTCCTGTCGATGGACGTCGAGCCGATCCCGGGCGGCGCGGTGGTCCGGGCGCGTGGGCTGACCCCGACACAGGGCTGGTGGAATGCCGAGCTGGTGGCCCGCGATCTGGGTGACGACGGTGTTCTGGTCTATGAATTCCGGCTGTTGCCCCCGGTGGGCAGGACGGACGTGAACACGCAAAGATCGCGCGAGATCGACGTGGCGATCTACATCTCGGACATCAAGTTGCAGGACGTGCGCGAGATCGTCGTGCAGGGCGCAACCAACGCGCGGTCCGCCCGGCGGTAGCGCCGATCTCTGCCAAAAGAGCCGGTCCGGGCTGTTCGACGCCTCCGGTGGCGCTACAGATGAACGACGCGGACCTCGTTGCCCTTGGCCGACAGCGCGATCTCGCCCTTGCAAAGCCGGATCGCGTCATCCCCGAAAGCCTCGCGCCGCCAGCCGTTCAGGGCGGGGACATCGCGGTCCCCGGCGGCGATCTGGTCAAGCTCGACGGACGAGGCGATCAGACGGGGCGCGACGCCCAGGGATTCCGACTTGGCCTTCAGCAGCACCCGCAGCAGGTCGGCCAGCGCCGGATTGACCTGCATCTGTTCGCGTGAGGCGTCGATCTTCGGCATATCCTCGGGCTTCATCTCCAGCCCCTCCTTCACCGCGGCAAGGATGCCATCGGCGATCTCGGGCTTGCGGCCTTCGCGCAGCAGAAGGCGGGAGCGGCCCAGTTCCTCGACGGAGGCGGGGCGGGTCGAGGCGAGTTCCAGCAGCGCGTCGTCCTTCATCACCCGGCTGCGGGGCACGTTCTGGCCCTGCGCGTAGGATTCGCGGAACTTGGCCAGGGCCTTGACCACGGCCAGGAAGCGGCCCGACGTGGTGCGGGTCTTGATGCGCTGCCAGGCCTCGTCCGGGTCCACCGTATAGGTGGCGGGATCGGTCAGCAGGTTCAGTTCCTCGGCCACCCAATCGGCGCGGCCGTTCTTCTTCAGCTGGGCCGCGAGGAATTCGTAGATCACCCGCAGATGGGTGACATCGGCCAAAGCGTAGTCCTTCTGGGCGTCCGACAGCGGACGCCGCGACCAGTCGGTAAAGCGCGAGGTCTTGTCGAGGTTCGCCTTGGCGATGCGCTTGACCAGGGTCTCGTAGCCGACCTGTTCGCCGAAGCCGCAGACCATTGCGGCGACTTGCGTGTCGAACAAGGGTTTCGGGAAAACGCCGCCTTCGACAAAGAAGATCTCCAGGTCCTGCCGGGCGGCGTGAAAGACCTTCACGGTCGCTTCGTGCCGGAACAGGTCGTAAAGCGGCTCCAGCGACATCCTGTCGCCGTCGATCGGGTCGATCAGGACCGCCTCGCCCGCACCGGGAAGCGCCATCTGGATCAGGCAGAGCTTGGACCAGTAGGTGCGTTCGCGCAGGAACTCGGTGTCGATGGTGACGAAGGGCTGGGACTTGGCAAGCGCGCAGTAGGCGGCGAGGTCTTCGGTCGTGGTGATCGTGCGCATGTCCCGCCTCTTGCCCGCGGGGTCATCCCGCCCAACTACCGGAACGCTATAGGCGGGACGGGACGAAAAGGGAAGAGCCGGGGTTGTGGCGCTGCGACAGGCATGCCTTGGTGCGGCCCTGGCGCAAGGAATCATGACAATGCGGGGTCTGTGGCTGGTGGCGGGTGGGCTGTTCCTGGGGCTGGGGCTGCTGGGCGTGGTGCTGCCGGTGCTGCCGACGACGCCCTTCCTGCTGCTGGCCGCAGGCAGCTTTGCCCGGTCGTCGCCCCGGCTGCATCGCTGGCTTCTGGGAAATCCGGTGTTCGGCCCGCCGATCCGGAACTGGGAGGAAAACGGCGCGATCTCGCGCAGGGCCAAGCGGCTGGCGGTGGGAAGCATGGCCGCGGTGCTGGTCGTGTCGGTGGGGCTGGGGTTTTCGTGGACCGTGCTGCTGGCCCAGGCCCTGCTGATCGCGATCGGGTCGGCCTTCATCCTGACGCGGCCGGATGGGCCGTCAGGGAAGTAGCAGCGGGGTGCGGTCCCCGACCGCAAAGCGGCGCAGGACCCTGGGGTAAAGCTGATGTTCCCGGGCCAGAACGCGAGCGGCGAGCCTGTCCTCGGTATCGCCGGGCAGGACCGGGACGCGGGCCTGGCCAAGCAGGGGACCGGCGTCAAGCTCGGCGGTGACTTCGTGGACCGTGCAGCCCGCCTCGGCGTCGCCCGCCGCCAGCGCGCGGGCGTGGGTGTGCAAGCCCGGATACTTCGGCAGCAGCGAGGGGTGGATGTTCAGCATCCGTCCCTGATAGCGCCGGATGAAGCCGGGCGTCAGGATGCGCATGAAACCCGCAAGGCAAAGGATGTCGGGGTTCGTGGCGTCGATCTTTGCGGCCAGCGCCGCCTCGAAGGCTTCACGGTCCCTTCCAAAGGGACGGTGGTCGACGGCAGCGACAGGAATGCCTTGGGCTGCGGCCCTTTCCAGCCCTTTCGCGGTCGGGTCGTTCGCCACGACAAGGACCGGCCGGGCGTAGCCGCCTTCGGCCATGTCCCGCACCAGCGCCAGCATGTTCGAGCCACCCCCGGAAATCAGGATGGCGACCTGTTTCACAGCAAGCGGCCCTGGTAGACGACCCCCTGGCCTTCGACGATCCGGCCAAGTCGGGTGACGGTCTCGCCCTCCTGGGTCAGAAGGTCGGTCAGTACTTG
>PNNE01000092.1 GCA_013824055.1 Rhodobacter sp.
TGACAGGAAATGCGCCTGTCTTTCGCCGCAGAAGGTCTGCGCGGCGGCAAGGGTCTGGTCGAAGTAGTCGCCCGTCAGCTCGATCCGCACATTGTCACCGCCAAAGACCCGCGTCTTGTCGATCTTCTGCTGCGGCGTGGTCACGGGCATGAAGATCACCCCCTGCACCCCGAAGTGGCGGCAGGCAAAGGCCACCCCCTGCGCGTGGTTGCCGGCACTGGCGCAGACGAACTGGTGCTGGTCGGGCCGCTTTGCGCGCACCTTGCGCATGGCGTTGAACGCCCCGCGCAGCTTGTAGCTGCGGACGGGCGAAAGGTCCTCGCGCTTGAGCCAGATTTCGGCATCGTAGCGAGCCGACAGGAAATCGTTCCGCTGCAGCGGCGTCTCGGGGAAAAGCTCGCGCAGGGCGGCGGTCGCGGCACGGGCCTGGGTGGGGAAATCGGTCATGTCCATTGGCATGACCGATACCGTCGCACGGTGCAAGTCCTGGGGGGGCAAGTCCTGGGGGGGCAAGTCCTGGGGGAGCGAGCCTTGGGCAAGCGGGCGCTTCGTGAAGGGGTGGCCGCAAGGCGTGGGCAGGAGCGACCCCACCCTGTCCGGCCTGGACCGACCTTACCAGTGCGGCGGGCGGACGTTTGCGTCCGGGGGCGCGCCCCCCAGGGCCTCTTCCTCTGCCGCGCGCTCCATCAGCAGCCGGACCCGCCGCTCCAGCCCCGCGATTTCCGAGGCCTGCCGGGCCACCACGTCCGACAGGTCCTCCACCGCCCGGATCAGGTGGGCCACCTTCTCTTCCAGATCAGTCCGGTCCATCGCTTGCCCCCGCGCCTCTTCCCGATACCTTGCCGCCTCTGCCCCCATCCGATACACGGACGGCGATCAAAAGCGAAGGTCCTCCCCATGGCCGACAAGCCCCCCCGCCGCCCCCGCGCCGAGACCCCGAAGGGGTTTCGCGACTATTTCGGGGCCGAAGTCACGGACCGGAAAGCCATGCTCGACCGCATCGCGGCGGTCTATCACCGCTACGGGTTCGACCCGCTGGAGACCTCTGCGGTGGAGACGGTCGAGGCCCTGGGCAAGTTCCTCCCCGACGTCGACCGCCCCAACGAGGGCGTCTTCGCTTGGGCTGACGAGGACGAGGGCTGGCTGGCGCTGAGATACGACCTGACCGCCCCCCTTGCCCGCGTCGCCGCCCAGTACCGCAACGACCTGCCCAGCCCCTACCGCCGCTACGCGATGGGGCCGGTCTGGCGGAACGAGAAGCCGGGTCCCGGCCGCTTTCGCCAGTTCTACCAGTGCGACGCGGATACGGTGGGCTCCGGTTCGGTCGCGGCGGATGCCGAGATCTGCGCCATGCTGGCCGACGCCCTGGAAGCGGTCGGGATCGAGCGCGGCGACTATGTGGTGAAGGTCAACAACCGCAAGGTCCTGAACGGGGTGATGGAGGTCGCGGGGCTGGCGGGCGAGGGCAAGGACACCGAGCGCGGCATCGTCCTGCGCGCCATCGACAAGATCGACCGCCTGGGGCCAGAGGGCGTGCGGGCGCTGCTGGGCGAGGGCCGCAAGGACGAGAGCGGCGACTTCACCAAGGGCGCGGGGCTGTCGGCAGAGCAGGCAGCGGTCGTGATGGGCTTCACCACCGCCAAGCGCGACACGGGGGCCGCCACCGTCGCCCGCCTGCGGGACCTGGTGGGCAGCTCGGTGGTCGGCGCAGAGGGCGCTGACGAGTTGGAAGCCATCGCCTCGCTTCTGGAAGCGCAGGGGTATGGGCCGGACCGGATCGTGCTGGACCCCGGCGTCGTCCGGGGTCTTGGCTACTACACCGGGCCGGTCTACGAGGCCGAACTCACCTTCCAGATCACCGACGAAAAGGGCCGTCCGCGCAACTTCGGCTCGGTCGCGGGCGGGGGCCGGTATGACGGGCTGGTGAAGCGGTTCACCGGGCAGGACGTGCCCGCGACCGGGGTTTCCATCGGGGTGGACCGGCTGCTGGCCGCGCTGCGGGCCAAGGGGCGCCGCACGGGCGAGGCGGCGGGGCCAGTTGTCGTCACGGTGATGGACCGCGACAGGATGGCCGATTACATGGGCATGGTCGGCGAGCTGCGGCAGGCGGGCATCCGGGCCGAGGTCTATCTGGGCAACCCGAAGAATTTCGGCAACCAGTTGAAATACGCGGATAAACGGGCCTCTCCGGTGGCGGTGATCCAGGGCGGGAACGAGGCCGCAAGCGGCACGGTCATCCTGAAGGATCTCATCCTTGGCGCGAAGATCGCCGAAAGCGCCACGCTGGAGGAATGGAAGGACCGTCCTGCGCAGGTGGAGGTGCCGCGCGCCGATCTGGTGGCAGAGGTGAAGCGGATGCTGGGGCAATGAGCCGGGCCTGCCCGCGCAGGATGAGCCCCCCACTCCCATCCCCTCCCCACGGAGGGGGAGGGGAGGCGTTCCGTGCCTGCCGTTCTGCGCAGACGGCAATGGTCGGGTGCTTCCCTCCTCCCGCGTGGGGAAGGGAGGGGGAGGGGGGGCTCCCCGGCCCATTGCCGGGTGACGCGACATGACCTCGAAGGCGGCGATCCGGGCTGAGGGAGAGCGGCTTCTTGCGGCTTTCGTCGCGGCGGGCGCGGTTCCGGTCGAGGCGGACGTGCTGCAACCGGCAGGCACTCTGCTGGACCTCTATGGCGAGGATATCCGGGCGCGCGCCTATGTGACCGACGATCCGGTGCGCGGCGAGATGATGCTGCGGCCGGATTTCACCGTGCCGGTGGTGCAGGCGCATATGGCGCATGGGGCGGAACCGGCGCGCTATGCCTATCTGGGCGAAGTCTTCCGCAAAGCAGCTGCGCGGCTCGGGGCGGGCCAGCGAATATCTGCAAGCGGGTTATGAGGTGTTCGACCGGGCCTCGCCCGAGGTGGCGGATGCCGAGGTCTTTGCCCTGTTCCGCGACCTTCTGGCCGGGCTGGACCTGCGGCCGGTCACCGGGGATATCGGCATCCTGATGGCGGCGGTCCGGGGCCTTGCGACGACCGAACGGCGCAAGTCGGCGTTGCTGCGCCATGTCTGGCGGCCGGTTCGGTTCAAGGCGCTGCTGGACCGGTTTGCCGGGCGTGCTCCGGTGCCTGCGGGCAGGGTTGCGCTGTTGGAGCGGCTGAAGGCGGGCAGTCCGGCGCAGCTGATCGAGGAGGCGGGGACGTTCGTTGGCCTGCGCGGCCCCGATGAGATCGCCGCCCGGGTCGAGGCGCTGGTGGCCGATGCCGGGACGCCGCCGATCAGGGCGACCGAAGCGGCGCTGCTGTACGACCTTCTTGGCCTGGAGGCACCGGCCGCCCATGCGCTGAGCCACCTGCGCGGGATCACTCCGATGCTGCCCGCGATCGGGCCGGCGGTGGACCGGTTCGCGGCCCGGCTGGAGGCGCTGGCGGCGCGCGGGGTGGATGTGTCGACGCTGGCCTTCGAGGCAAGCCACGGGCGGACGGCGCTGGAATACTACGACGGGTTCGTCTTCAGCTTCCTTGGCAACGGGATGCCCCCGGTCGCCAGCGGTGGCCGCTATGACGCCCTGACGGCGGTGCTGGGGGCGGGGGCCTTCATTCCGGCGGTGGGCGGGGTGATCCGGCCGGGTCTGGTCGCGCGGCTGAAGGGGGCGACATGATCCGGGTGGGCGTGCCGTCGAAGGGGCGGCTGATGCAGGACTGCTTCGACTGGTTCGGCGCGCGCGGCGTCGTCATGCGGCGGGCGGGGTCGGACCGGGAATACTCCGGCGTCGTCGAGGGGATGGACGGGGTGGTGCCGGTGCTGCTCTCGGCCGGGGAAATCCCGCGCGAGCTGGCGGCGGGGCGCATTCATCTGGGCGTGACGGGTTCCGATCTGGTGCGCGAGCAACTGGCCGAGGACGAGGTGGCCGAGGTCGCGAAGCTGGGCTTCGGGCAGGCCGACCTGGTGATCGCGGTGCCGAACGTCTGGATCGACGTCGAGACGGTGGATGACCTGGACGCGGCCGCGGCGGGGTTCCGCAAGGCGCATGGCCATCGCCTGAGGATTGCCACCAAGTATCACCGGCTGGTGCGCGACTTCCTGCAGGCGCAGGGGGTTGCGGACTATCAGCTGGTCGACAGCCAGGGCGCGACCGAGGGCACGGTGCTGAACGGGACAGCCGAGGCGATCGCGGACATCACGTCGTCCGGCGAGACGCTGCGGGCAAACCATCTGCGCATCCTGACGGACGGTCTGATCCATTCCAGCCAGGCGGTCCTTTGGGCCAGCCGGGTGGCAGAGTGGTCAGCAGAGGACCGGGCGATCTACGCGGCGCTGGCGGCGAAACTGAGGGTTGCCGCCGAACCCTTCTGACCGCGCGTCGAGGGGTTTCAGCCACCCGTCGCGCCCCTGGTCGGGCCTGGCCCGAAAGCGCAGGCGCGGCTTGCGTCCGGGCAGCATGTTCCGGTCAGTGCAGCCCGAGTTCCGCCAGCGCCTGTGCCAGTTCCGGCGGCAGGGGATCGTCCTTGCCGCGGCCCTTGGGCAGGTCGCGGGGCGAATCCTTCGGCTCAAGGTAGCGCCAGCCCTGGAACGGCCGTCTGGGGGCGGCCTCGGTGCGGATGACTTCGGCGTCCAGCACCAGGG
>PNNE01000016.1 GCA_013824055.1 Rhodobacter sp.
AGGATCGCGGCGGCGGCGCGCAGATCCTCGATCCGGCCATTGGTGCAGGACCCGATGAAGACCGTGTCGATCTGGATGTCGGTCAGCTTCTGGCCGGGGGTCAGGCCCATGTAGTCAAGGCTGCGCCTGGCCGCGTCGACCTTGCCTCCGGCAAAGCTTTCCGGCGCGGGGACGACCCCGGTGATCGGCAGCACGTCCTCGGGGCTGGTGCCCCAGGTCACGACCGGCGCGATGTCTTCACCCCTGATCGTCACGACCTTGTCGAAATGCGCGCCCTCGTCGGTGTAAAGCGTCTTCCAGTAGGCCAGAGCCGCCTCCCACTTCGCGCCTTTCGGAGCGTGCGGGCGGCCCATGACATAGGCGAAGGTCTTTTCGTCCGGCGCAATCAGACCGGCACGGGCGCCGCCCTCGATCGCCATGTTGCAGACGGTCATCCGGCCTTCCATCGACAACTCGCGGATCGCCTGGCCGCAGTATTCGATGACATAGCCGGTGCCGCCAGCCGTGCCGGTCTCGCCGATGACCGACAGGGTGATGTCCTTGGCGGTGACCCCGGGGCGCAACGACCCCGTGATCTCGACCTTCATGTTCTTGCCCTTGCGCTGGATCAGCGTTTGCGTCGCCAGCACATGTTCCACCTCGGAGGTGCCGATTCCGTGGGCCAGCGAGCCGAAGGCCCCGTGGGTGGCGGTGTGGCTGTCACCGCAGACCACGGTCATGCCGGGAAGCGTCCAGCCCTGTTCCGGCCCGACGATGTGGACGATGCCCTGGCGGATGTCGGTCACGGGGTAGTAGTTGATCCCGAAATCCTTGGCGTTCCTGTCCAGCGCGGCCACCTGGATGCGGCTTTCCTCGGGCATCTGGTCGGGGTTTTCCCGGCCCTTGGTCGTCGGCACGTTGTGATCCGGCACCGCAATGGTCTTTTCCGGCGCGCGCACCTGGCGGCCCGTCATCCGCAGGCCCTCGAAGGCCTGGGGGCTGGTCACTTCGTGCACCAGATGCCGGTCGATGTAGAGGAGGCAGGTGCCATCCTCGGCCTGATGGACGACGTGGTCGTCCCAGATCTTGTCGTAAAGCGTACGCGGAGCGGTCATGGCTCTCACCTGTTCGTGGGATGGCTGGGATAGGCGAAACGGCGCGGGCGCGCGGGACGGCGAAGGTCAGGCGCGGGCGAGGACACTGCGGGTCATGCCGAAGAAGCGGGCCGGAAGCCGCGCATGATCGGTGATGTTGAAGTAGATGAACCCGGACATGGGCGCGATATACGCTCGAAATCCGGGTCAGGCAAGCTAGCTCCCCTTGAAAGCAGGGGTGTTTCGATGCGCAAACTGGTGTTGGCAGGTGTCCTGGGGGGTGCGATGACGGGGATGGCAGGGGCCGAGGCGACGCACAAGGGCCATGAGATGCCGCCCTACAGCGTCGACTGGTCCGAGGGCGCGCGCGAGATTCGCAGCTATGGCCCGCATCTTCTGGCCGAAGTGAAGGTCGTCGGCGGGCGGCAAGGCGCGCTTCAGGCCGGGTTCCGGATGCTGGCGGGCTACATCTTCGGCGGCAATGCCACCGGCGAGAAGATCGCGATGACCGTGCCCGTGGCCCAGACCGCCGAGCGCGACTTCTGGACGGTCAGCTTCATGATGCCCGCCCGCCATGGCGCCCAGACGTTGCCCGCGCCCCGCGACGACCGCATCCGCCTTGTCCCCGCAGGCCCGTCGCGGCAACTGGTCGAGCGGTTCTCGGGCCTGCCCGGCAGCGCCGGTCTGGCCGAGCGTGCCAATGCCCTGCGCGACTGGGCCGAGGCACAGGGCCACGACGTCATCGACGGGCCGCATTACTACTTTTACGACGGGCCGATGACCCTGCCGTGGAATCGTCGGAACGAGGTGGCTTTCACCATCCGCTGACCGGGCATGGTGGCAGCTGCAACCGCGCCCGCCGACTGCCGACTGCCGACTGCCGGACAGCGCCCGGATCGGGGTGGCTTGCAGGTTCGTCCAGCAGAAGAAGCTCGGGCCTTGTGACCCGGACCCAGGCCAGCATGGCACGGCGTCGCCGGCCGCGCAGGCAGTCCCCGGTGCCCGCAGTCCCCGGTGCCCGCGCTCTCTGGTGCCCGCGCTCTCTGGTGCCCGCCCGCGTCAGATGATAGCCAGCCCGCATCATGACCTCTTCGCGCAATCCGACCCTGGGCATCTGGCTCATGGTGGCCGCCGTCGCCACCTTTGCGGCACAGGACGCCTTCGCCAAGCACCTGGCAGGGACCTATTCCACCCAGATGATCATCATGATCCGCTACTGGGTCTTTGCCGGGTTCGTGACCCTGCTGGCGCTGCGCCGTCCCGAAGGCTTGCGCGCCGCCGTCCGCTCCACCCGGCTGCGCACGCATCTGGTGCGGTCCTGCCTGTTGGTCGCAGAGATCTGCCTGATCGTCTGGGGCTACACCCAGATCGGGCTGATCAACTCGCTGGCGATCTTCTCGGTCTGCCCGCTGCTGATCGTGGCCCTGTCCGGCCCGATCCTGGGCGAGCGGATCAGCTGGCAACGCTGGGCCGCCGTCGCGGCGGGGCTGGTCGGGGTCCTGGTCATCCTGCGCCCGGGCATGGGCGTCTTTTCCTGGGCCGCGATCCTGCCCCTGGCCGCGGCCTTCATGTTCGCGCTCTATTCCGTGCTGACGCGCCTGACCACGCGGGTCGAGCCGACCTTCCCCGCCTTCTTCTGGCCCGGCGTCATCGGGGCCGGGCTGATCACCGCGGTCGGCCTGCCGTCGCTGACCCCGATGCTGCCACGCGACGCCGGGCTGCTGGCGGTCTACTGCGGGCTGTCGATCCTGTCGCACTGGCTGCTCTTGAAGTGTTACGAACAGGTCGAGGCGGCGCGGGTGCAACCCTATGCCTATCTGCAACTGGTCTTCGTCACCATCATCGGCATGACGGTCTATGGCGAGGTGCTGGAGCTTCCGGTCGCCGTCGGCAGCGCGATCGTGGTCGCAGCGGGCCTTTACGCCCTGTCGCTGGAGCGGAAACCGGCATGACCCACCAGGCAGAGCAGAACACCAGGCTTGGCATCTGGCTGATGATCGCGACCACGCTGGTCTTTGCGGCACAGGACGGGATCTCGCGGCACCTGGGGGCGACCTACAACGTCACGATGGTGGTGATGGTGCGGTTCTGGTTCTTCGCCGCCTTCGTGATGCTGCTGGCCGCGCGCTCCAGCGGGGGCATCCGTGCTGCGGCCCGGTCGGAATATCCCTGGCACCAGCTGGCGCGAGGGCTGATCCTGGTCGCCGAAATCGCGGTCATGATGGTCGGTTTCGTGAAACTGGGGCTGATCGAGGCCCATGCCGTCTTTGCCAGCTATCCCCTGCTGATTGCCGCCCTTTCCGGGCCGGTGCTGGGCGAAAAGGTCGGCTGGCGGCGCTGGATGGCCATTCTGGTCGGCTTCCTTGGCATCCTGATCATCCTGCAGCCAAGTGGCGGCGTCTTTTCGCCCTGGGCGCTGGTCCCGCTGCTCGCGGCGGCGATGTTCGCGCTTTACGGGCTGCTGACGCGCTTCGTGGCGCGCAAGGACAGCGCCACCGTCAGCTTCTTCTGGACCGGCGTGGTGGGCGCGGTCGCGATGACCCCCTTCGGCCTGGCGCACTGGGAGCCAATGAGTCCGGGCGACTGGGCCTGGATGGCGACCCTGTGCTGCAGCGCCGCGCTGGGACACTGGCTTCTGATCCGCGCCTTCGCGGTGGCCGAGGCTTCGGCGATCCAGCCCTTCGCCTACTTGCAACTCGTCTGGGCCAGCGGCATCGGCCTTTTGGTCTTTGGCGAGACCTTGCGGATCAATGTCGCCACCGGCGCGGGGATCGTCGTCGCCGCGGGGGTCTTCACCCTGTGGCGCCAGCGGGTGCGCGAAAAGGCGGCCCATCGGCAGGCACGGCCCTAGCGAGGAGCAAGCGCAGCGCCGCGAGGAGCGGTCCCGGTTGCTCCGCTTCGCCAGCGCGCGTAAAAGCCTTGCAAGACAGAAGGAGACTGCCGATGCCCGCCCCGAAACCCGTCGTCCTGTGCATCCTCGACGGCTGGGGCATTGGCCCGAACCCCGACACCAGCGCCCCGGCACAGGCGCATGTGCCGACCTTCAACCATCTCTGGGCGACCTGTCCGCATGCCACGCTGACGACCTTCGGGCCGGATGTGGGCCTGCCCACGGGACAGATGGGCAACTCCGAAGTCGGGCACACCAACATCGGCGCGGGTCGGGTCGTGGCGATGGACCTCGGCGCCATCGACCTTGCAGTCGAGGACGGCAGCTTTGCCAGGAACCCGGCGATCCTGGACTTTGCGGCGAAGGTGAAGGCCAGGGGCGGGACGGCGCATCTGATGGGCGTCGTCTCGGATGGCGGTGTGCATGGCCACGTCAACCACATCCTTGCCGCCTGCCGGGCCATCACCGCCCTGGGCGTGCCGGTGGCCCTGCACGCGATCACCGACGGCCGCGACGTCGCGCCGTCCTCGGCCCAGAACTTCGTCGAGGCGCTGGTCAAGCGCCTGCCCTATGGCGCCAGCATCGCCACGGTGACGGGGCGCTACTGGGCGATGGACCG
>PNNE01000411.1 GCA_013824055.1 Rhodobacter sp.
ACGGTGATGCCCTTGCGCAGGGGTTCGATCTCGGGCTCGGTCGGGTTGCCCTTCACGCGCACCCGGTACTTGCGCAGCCAGCCGGTCGAGGGAAGCTCCAGCTTCCGCTTCAACTCGCCGTCGTTGGTCAGAAGAAGCAGGCCCTCGGAGTTGAGGTCAAGCCGCCCGATCGACATCACCCGGGGCAGGTCCTCGGGCAGGTGGTCAAAGACGGTGTCGCGGCCCTTTTCGTCCGAGGCAGAGGTCACCAGGCCCTCGGGCTTGTAGTAAAGCCAGAGGCGCGGCGGTTCCGGCTGGCCGACAGGTTCGCCCCGGACGGTGATCTTGTCCCTGGGCGTCACGTTCAGCGCGGGTGAGGTGATGGTCTTGCCGTTGACCTTGACCTCACCCAGTTCGATCAGCCGCTCGGCTTCGCGGCGCGAGGCGATGCCGGCGCGGGACAGGACCTTGGCGATGCGCTCGCCCTCGGGGGTGTCGGTCGCCGGGGCGTCCTTGTCCGCGATCTTCGGGGCGGGGGGCTTTTCTTTTCCGGGCATGGCCTTCATCCTTCGGGCCAGGGGTCGGCCGGGTGGGCAGGATATTGAAGCGGACATGAAAGAGCAACGCGAAGGGTTCCGGTCGTTCATGGGGCTTGCCCTGGACGAGGCGCGGGCGGCGGCTTGCCGCGGCGAGGTGCCGGTGGGGGCGGTCGTCGTGCAGGGCGAGCGGGTGCTGGCGCGGGCGGGGAACCGGACGCGGGAGCAGTCCGACCCCACGGCCCATGCCGAGATGCTGGCGATCCGCGCGGCGTGTGGGGTGCTGGGGTCGGAACGGCTGGTGGGCTGCGATCTTTACGTGACGCTGGAGCCCTGCCCGATGTGTGCCGCCGCGATCTCGGCGGCGCGGGTGGGGCGGCTTTACTATGGCGCGGCGGACCCGAAGTCCGGAGGCATCGCCGTGGGCGCGCGGGTCTTCAGCCACCCGCAGTGCCATCACGCGCCCGAAGTCTATGACGGGATCGGGGCGGGGGAAGCGGAGGCCCTGCTGAAGGCGTTCTTTGCCGACCGGCGCGGGTAGGTGTTCGCGGTGGACAAGCGCTGATGGTCCGATGTTTCCATGAACTTGGTCGCCGAGGTCAGCGATCTGGAAAGGGTCTGGTCCGGGCAGCCCCCCCACCCCATCCCTCCCCCACGCAGGGGGGAGGGAGGCGCCCGGTCACTTCGCCTTGGCGCGGGTGGCGGGGTCGGAGCCTCCGGCGGGGATATTTGGCGACAGAAAATGGTCAGGGTCGCGATCCTGCTGGACAGGCGGCGAACCGCCAGACCCGGGCCTTTGAACGCCCGAACCTTTGCACGCCCGGGCCTTGTCAGGGTCGTCCAGCGTGGACAGAGCCGGTTCAGATGCGGATCGGGTCGAGCACTTCGGGCTCGATCACCTCGATCCCCGGCGGCAGGCCCGCCTTCAGGACGGCAGCATCCTGGGCGAGGATCGGGAAGGTCTTGTAGTGGCAGGGGATCACCCAGCGGAAATTGAACCACTTCCGCGCGGCCCAGGCGGCGCGCTCCATGTCCATCGTGTAGTGCCCGCCGCAGGACAGGATGCCGATGTCGGGCTGGTGATACTCGGCCATCCAGGCCATGTCGGCCATGATGTCGGTGTCGCCCGACAGGTAGATGGTGTGGCCGTCGCCCGCGATCATGAAGCCTGCGGCGTCGCCTGCGGGCAGCAGGCCCTTGTCCCCGAAGTCGACCGAGGCAGAGTGGACGGCGTGGACCATCGTGACCTTCGCCCCGTTCAGGATCAGGGTGCCGCCCTTGCCGAAGCCCACCGTTTCGACGCCCTGGGCGTTCAGCCATTCCGACACTTCGTGGATGCAATGGACCTTGATTCCCAGCTTTTTCGCCAGTCGTCCCGCGTCGGACGCATGGTCGCCGTGGGCATGGGTGAGGAGGATGTGGGTCGCTCCGGACACCGCCTCATCCTCGCGCCCGGCGGGGAAGAGGGGGTTTCCGGTCAGCCAGGGGTCGACGAGAAGGATGGCGTCTTCGATTTCGATGCGAAAGCCGGAATGGCCAAGCCATGTGATCTGCATGCAAGTTCCTGCGCTATATCTCTGGAAGGCGCATAGCATCTAGGACTGACGACAGGATGACAACCATGTTCGACCCCATCGACGCCTATTGCGAGCGATTGAGCGCCGCCTACTGGGCCGAGCCGGTCAATGCCGTGACGAATCTGGCCTTCCTGCTGGCGGCCTGGGTGATGTGGCGGCGGACGGAAGGGCTGCCGCTGGGGCGGGCGATGTCTGCGGTGCTGGCGGCGATCGGGGTGGGGTCTTGGCTGTTCCACACCCATGCCAACGGGCTGACGGCGGCGCTGGATGTGGCGCCGATCCTGGGCTTCATCCTTGTCTATGTGTTTGCCGCCACGCGGGATTTCCTTGGGGCTTCGACCTGGTGGGCGGCTGGGGCGGTGCTGGCCTTCCTGCCCTATGCCGCGGTGATGGTGCCGGTCTTTTCGACCGTCATGCCGTTTCTCGGGGCTTCGGCCGGTTATGCGCCGATCCCGCTGTTGATCCTTGGCTACGCCGCCATCCTGTGGCGACGGGCGCCGCAGACCGCCAGCGGGATGGCGCTTGGCGCGGCGATCCTGGTGGTCAGCCTGACATTCCGCACGCTGGACGGGCCTCTGTGCGCAGCAGTGCCCTTGGGCACGCATTTCCTGTGGCACATCCTGAACGCAGTGATGCTGGGCTGGATGATCGAGGTCTGGCGCCGCCACATGCTTGCGAAGGCAAGGTCCCCCGGCTAAACGGGGCCAAACCTATGGAGAGCCCGATGGCGATCGACATCGACACCGCCCGCAAGGTGGCAAAGCTGGCCCGCATCCGGGTCGAGGAAGCGGACCTGCCCAGGCTGGCCGGTCAGCTTTCCGGCATCCTTGGCTTCATGGAACAGCTGAACGAGGTCGACGTGACCGGGGTGGAGCCGATGACCAGCGTCACGCCGATGCGGCTGAAGCGGCGGGCGGATGTGGTGACGGATGGCAATATCCAGGCCCAGGTGCTGAAGAACGCGCCCGACGCGCGTGAGGGGTTCTTTGCGGTGCCGAAGGTGGTGGAATGAGCGCGAACCAGTGGACCATCGCCGCCGCGCGGGATGCGCTGCGCAAGGGCGAGATTTCGGCGGTCGATCTGACGATGTCCTGCCTGACGGCAATCGACGCGGGCGATGCGCTGAACGCGTTTGTCCACAAGACTCCCGAGATCGCCCTGAGCCAAGCGCGGGCTGCGGATGCGCGTCTGGCATCGGGTGCGGCCCCCGCGATGTGCGGGATTCCGCTGGGGATCAAGGATCTGTTCTGCACCAGGGGGGTGCCGAGCCAGGCCGCGTCGAACATCCTGCAGGGGTTCAGGCCCGAGTATGAATCCACCGTCACCGCAAAGCTGTTCGAGGCGGGCGCGGTCATGCTGGGCAAGCTGAACATGGACGAGTTCGCGATGGGGTCTTCGAACGAGACCTCGGCCTATGGCAATGCGGTGAACCCCTGGAAGGTCGATGACCGGATGCTGACGCCGGGCGGGTCCTCGGGCGGGTCGGCCAGTGCGGTGGCGGCGGACCTGTGTCTGGCTGCGACCGGGACGGATACCGGCGGGTCGATCCGGCAACCGGCGGCGTTCACCGGGATCGTCGGGATCAAGCCGACCTACGGCCGGGTGTCGCGCTGGGGGATCGTGGCCTTTGCGTCCAGTCTGGATCAGGCGGGGCCGATGACCAAGACCGTGCGCGATGCGGCGATCATGCTGCAGGCGATGGCGGGGCATGATCCGAAGGATTCGACCTCGGCCGATATTCCGGTGCCGGATTTCGAGGCGGCGCTGACCGGCGATATCCGGGGCCGGGTCATCGGTATCCCGAAGGAATACCGGATGGACGGGATGCCGGCCGAGATCGAGGCCTTGTGGTCGCGTGGCATCGAGATGCTGCGCGATGCGGGGGCAGAGGTGCGGGACATCAGCCTGCCGCACACGAAATACGCGCTGCCGGCCTATTACGTGATCGCGCCGGCCGAGGCGTCGTCGAACCTCGCCCGCTATGACGGGGTGCGCTATGGGCACCGGGCGAAGCTGGCGGCGGGCGACGGGATCACCGAGATGTACGAAAAGACCCGGGCCGAGGGCTTTGGGCCGGAAGTGCAGCGGCGGATCATGGTCGGGACCTATGTGCTGTCGGCGGGGTTCTACGACGCCTATTACAACCGTGCGCGCAAGGTGCGGGCGCTGATCAAGCGCGACTTCGATCTGGCGTTCGAGGCGGGGGTCGATGCGATCCTGACCCCTGCGACTCCGTCGGCGGCCTTTGGCCTGGGCGAGATGGCGGATGCGGACCCGGTTCAGATGTATCTGAACGACGTGTTCACCGTGACGGTGAACCTGGCGGGGCTGCCTGGGATCGCGGTGCCGGTGGGGCTGGATGCTCAGGGCCTGCCGCTGGGGTTGCAGCTGATCGGGCGGCCCTGGGACGAGGCACAGTTGCTGAATTACGCACATGTGTTGGAAAGCCGCGCCGGGTTTGTGGCCAAA
>PNNE01000138.1 GCA_013824055.1 Rhodobacter sp.
CTGTGCGACGGCTGCGGCAAGTGCTGCCTGAACAAGCTGGAGTATGAAGATACCGGCGAGGTCGCCTATACCCGCATTGCCTGCCGCCTGTTCGACGGCGACAGCTGCCAGTGCATGGATTACCCCAACCGCAAGATGCACGTGCCGGAATGTGTCGTCCTGACGCCCAAGACCCTGCCCCGGATCGCCTACTGGATGCCCTCGACCTGCGCCTACAAGCTGCTGTTCCAGAAGAAGAAACTGCCGGACTGGCACCCGCTGCTGACTGGTGATCCGAACAGCACCCATACCGCCGGCCAGTCGATCAGGGGCCTGACCCTGTCGGAATCCGACATCCCCGAGGATGACTGGGAAGACTACCTGATCGAGGACTCTCCCTGATGCGCTTTGCCTCCGACAACACTTCGGGCGCCGCTCCCGAGGTCATGGCCGCGATCCTGAAGGCCAATGATGGCCATGAGCGCAGCTACGGCGCCGATGCCGCGATGGCCCGCGTGACCGACCTGGTGCGCGACCTGTTCGAGGCCCCCCAGGCCGAGGTCCGCCTTGTCGCGACCGGCACCGCAGCCAACGCGCTTGCCATCGCCACCCATGTCCAGCCCTGGGACGCGGTGTTCTGCCATGCTCACGCCCACATCGCCGAAGATGAATGCAACGCGCCCGAATTCTATTCCGGCGCCAAGCTGGTGCTTGTTCCCGGCGCACTGGGCAAGATCACCCCGGACGCCCTGGACCAGGCGCTGTCCACCACCGGGGAAAGCGGCGTGCACGGCGTCCAGCGCGGGATGCTGTCGCTGACCAACGTGACCGAGGCCGGGACCGTCTACACCCCCGCCGAAATCGCCGCTCTGACCGCGATGGCAAAGGCCAAGGGCATCCCCTGCCACCTGGACGGCGCGCGGTTTGCCAATGCCCTGGTCGCCACCGGCGCGAGTCCGGCCCAGATGACCTGGAAGGCGGGCATCGACGTCCTGTCGCTTGGCGGCACCAAGAACGGCTGCCTGGGGGTCGAGGGCGTCGTCCTGTTCAACCCCGAAAAGGCCTGGGAGCTGGACCTGCGCCGCAAGCGGGGCGGGCATCTCGTCTCGAAGCACCGCTTCCTTTCGGCGCAGATGGAGGCCTACCTGACCGACGGCCTGTGGTTGCGCTTGGCGACGCGGGCCAATGCGATGGGGCAGCGCCTGGTCCAGGGCCTGCGCGACCGGCAGGCGCATGTGCCGCCCGCCGATGCCAACATGCTGTTCCCCGAATGGCCCGCGGGGCACCACGACCGGCTGGAGAGCGCGGGCGCGCAGTTCTACCGCTTCCCCGCGCCCCAGGGCCGGGAACGCGCCCGCCTTGTCGCCTCGTGGTCCACCACGGATGGCGACGTCGACCGTTTCCTTGCCGCGTTCTGACCCGATTGGGTCACAGCACAGGATTTTCGCACCTTTAGCGGTACCGGGCGTTTGCAACCGCAAGACCCGGTGATAAGCGAAGCGCATCCGAATCCGCTGCCACGGAGTCCCCATGCCCGCAGTCACCGAACCGAAGCTGATCGCCGGGAACGGCAATCGATCGCTTGCCAAGTCCATCGCGCGCCGAATGTCGATGCACCGGGGGATGAGCGTGAACCTGGTGGATGCGCGGGTCGAACGGTTCAACGACCAGGAAATCTTCGTCGAAGTCTTCGAGAACGTCCGTGGCGAGGATATGTACATCATCCAGTCCACCTCGAATCCGGCCAACGACAACCTGATGGAACTGCTGATCATGACCGACGCCCTGCGTCGGTCCTCGGCTGCCCGCATCACCGCCGTGATCCCCTATTTCGGCTACGCCCGCCAGGACCGCCGCGCCAAGGCCCGCACGCCGATCACGGCGAAGCTGGTGGCGAACATGATCGCCGAGGCCGGGGTCGACCGGGTCCTGACGCTTGATCTGCATGCAGCCCAGATCCAGGGCTTCTTCGACATCCCCGTCGACAATCTTTACGCCAGCCCGGTCTTCGCGCTGGACATCGAGCACAACTTCCGGGGCCGGATGGACGAGCTGATGGTCATCTCTCCGGACGTCGGCGGCGTGGCCCGCGCGCGCGAGCTTGCAAAGCGGATCAACGCCCCCCTCGCCATCGTCGACAAGCGGCGCGAGAAGGCCGGCGAGATCGCCGGAATGACCGTGATCGGCGAGGTGAAGGGCCGCAAGTGCATCATCGTCGACGACATCTGCGACACGGCCGGGACGCTTTGCATGGCCGCCGAGACGCTGATGGAAGCCGGTGCGACCGAGGTTCACAGCTATATCACCCACGGCGTCCTGTCCGGCCCGGCGGTGGAACGGGTGGAGAACTCGGTGATGAAGTCGCTGGTGATCACCGATTCGATCGAACCGTCCGAGACGGTGAAATCCGCCAAGAACATCCGCATCGTCCCGACCGCACCGATGTTCGCCCAGGCGATCCTGAACATCTGGGGCGGGATGTCGGTTTCCAGCCTGTTCGAGACCGACACTCTGGTCCCGATCTACGAGGGCCTCTACCAGCGCAGCTAAGCCGCCGATTTGTGCCGGTCTTGCCATAAAGTCAGCGCAATAGCCCTTTAGCCCCAGGATTGTTGCAACTTCGGGGCAAGTCAGAGCATGTGGTCGAAAGCCGAAACGCTGGGGGTTGGCGGGTTGGTCCGCCTGCTTGCGGCCGAACGTCTGATGCTGATCTTCATCGCCTTCGTCGGCCTGCTGGCCGTCGCGCTGGCGCTGACGATGCAAAGGCAGGTCAACTGGCCACCCTTTCTTGGCGGTTACGCGGCCACTCTCGCCCTTGCCATGATCGGCGGCTATGTCCGGCATATGAAATCCGCGCCCCGCGTCGGGTTGGCACTGGTCGGGGCCGGGATATTCTCGGGCTTCACCGCGGTCTCGTCGATCTTCATTTTCGCGCTGTTTCCGCTGGCCAATCCGCTGATCGACCCCTGGCTTCTGACCATTGACGCGGCGCTGGGGTACCACTGGCCCGGCCTGATCGCCTGGCTGGCGGACCACCCGGCGCTCGCGCAGGCGCTTGGCTATGTCTACCATTCCTCGCTGGCGCAGATCCTGCTGACGATCATCCTGCTGGCCGCCCTGTCGCGGACGCTGGACCTGCACCGCTTCCTGCTGGTCGGGATCGTCACCCTGATCCTGGCCGTTGCGATCTGGTGGACCGTGCCCAGCATCGGCCCTTCGGCCTTCCAGCAGATTCCCGAGGCGCATCGCCTGGCGACCGGCCTCTACTACAGCCCCGCCTATGGTGAGCTTCTGCGCAGCCTGGTCGAGGTCGGCCCGCGCCAGATCAGTCCAGAGATCGTCACTGGCGTCGTGGCCTTTCCGTCCTATCACATCGTCATGGCGCTGATGGTGGTCTGGTTCACTCGCGGGACCCTGGCCTTCCTGCCTGCAGCCCTGGTCAATACCGCGATGATCCCCGCCACGCTGTCGCACGGCGGGCACCATCTGGTCGACCTTTTCGGTGGGCTTGCGGTCTTTGCCCTGGGCGTCTGGATCGCCAACCGCCTGATCCGGCCCGAGCAGCAGACCTAGCTGGGCCGGCTACCGCTGTACACAGGATTTCTTGACCTGCGGGGCGGCTCCTCGTGCGACTTCGTCTTCTCGTCGCAACATGAGGCGGGACGCATTCACTCTCCGCCAATGGCGCGGCGGCGGGCCTCTGGCGGAGACATCTTGGCAAAGATGACTGGCTTGGGACGCGAGTGGTGCGGGACAAGGTAAAGGCCCCCGCCGGGGAAGGGCGGAGGCGTTGGTGTCCTGCGGTGCCTTACTCGGCGGTCAGAAGCGGCGGTTTCTGGCCGGTGAGGCGCGGTTTGGCTGGCTCCTCGATGTCGAGGACGATGTTGTCGTCCTTGACCTGAACCTTCACCACCCCGCCCTTGACGAGCTTGCCGAACAGCAGTTCTTCGGCCAGGGGCTTCTTGATGTGTTCCTGGATGACCCGAGCCAGGGGACGCGCGCCCATCTTGTCGTCATAGCCCTTTTCGCCCAGCCAGGCCGCGGCTTCGGGCGACAGCTCGATATGGACGTTGCGGTCCATCAGTTGGGCTTCCAGTTGCAGGACGAACTTTTCGACCACCTGCATGATGACCTCTTTGCCCAGAGGCGCGAAGTTGATCACGGCATCCAGTCGGTTGCGGAATTCGGGTGTGAAGGTCCGCTCGATCGCGGCGGTATCCTCGCCCGTGCGGCGTTCGCGGCCGAAGCCGATGGCGGCTTGCGACTGCTCACGTGCGCCCGCGTTCGAGGTCATGATCAGGATCACGTTGCGGAAATCCACCGTCCGGCCGTTGTGGTCGGTCAGCTTGCCGTGGTCCATCACCTGCAAGAGGATGTTGTAGACATCCGGGTGGGCCTTTTCCATTTCGTCCAGCAGCAGCACGCAATGCGGGTGCTGGTCGACGCCGTCGGTCAGCATGCCGCCCTGGTCAAAGCCGACATAGCCCGGAGGCGCCCCGATCAGGCGGGAAACGGCATGTTTCTCCATGTA
>PNNE01000089.1 GCA_013824055.1 Rhodobacter sp.
CCAGCAATTTTAATATGTTGGCCAGCGAAGGCACAGTCGCCTTCTTGCGTGGCGGCACATTCTGCGCCGCCGCAAACTGGAGAGTACCATGACCAAATTCGCCCTCGTTCTGGCCGCTTCGGCCTTGACCGCCACCGCCGCTTTCGCGCAGGACGCCGCCGCTCCGGTTGTCACTGACACCGATGCGAACGGCACCTTCTCGCTGGTGGAAGTGCAAGCCGTCTACACCGCCGTGACCGAAGAGGCCTTCAAGGCCGCCGACACCGACGCCTCGGGCGAACTGTCGGCCGAAGAGCTGCAGGCCGCCGTGGACGCAGGCGCGTTCGTCGCCGCCTGATCTGCTGCACAGTGCGCAGACCTGGGCCGTCCTTCGGGGCGGCCCTTTTCTTTGCGCTGCTTTCCGCCGGGCAGACAGAGGCGCTGGAACCGAAGGCTGTCGCGAGGCGTCTTGTCTGCATGAAGGCCGCGCACAAGCGCTGCCCGCAAACAGGAGAACCCGAGATGAACAACGATCAGATCGCCGGCAAGTGGAAGCAGTTGAAGGGCGAGGCCAAGGTGTTGTGGGGCAAGCTGACCGATGACGAGCTCGACATCGCCGAGGGCAACAAGGACAAGCTCGCCGGTCTGCTGCAAGAGCGCTATGGCAAGACCAAGGAAGCCGCGCAGCGCGAAGTCGACGACTTCTTCTCGCGGTACTGAGGCGCAGGGGTAGGGTGGGCGATATCGCCCACCCTACTGTGTCACTCCAGCTCGATCAGCAGATCCTTGGCCTCGATCTGGCTGCCCGGATGCACGTGGATCGCCTTGACCGTCGCCTCGCGGTCGCAATGCAGGCCCGTCTCCATCTTCATCGCTTCGATGTTGAGCAGAAGGTCGCCCGCCCGGACCTTCTGGCCCAACGTGACCGCGATGGAGGCCACCGCCCCCGGCATCGGCGCGCCGACATGGGCCGGGTTGCCTTCCATTGCCTTTGGCCGTGCCGCCGTCTTCGCCTTGATCGCCCGGTTCGGCACCCGGATCACGCGTGGCTGGCCATTCAGTTCGAAGAAGACCTTGACCTCGCCGTCCTCGGTCGTCTCGCCGACCGCCTGCAGCCGGATCTCCAGGGTCTTGCCGGGGTCGATCTCGACGCTGATCTCGTCGCCGGGCTGCATGCCGTAGAAGAAGGTCGCGGTCGGCAAGACGCGGACCGGGCCGTACTGCTTGTGGCGGCCCATGTAGTCGAGAAAGACCTTGGGATACATCAGGTAGCCGTTCAGGTCCTCGTCGTCGACGGTGATGCCGTTCATCTCGGCCGAGACCTTCTTGCGCACCGCTTCCAGGTCAACCGGGGGCAGGGTCTTGCCGGGACGGTCGGTCAAGGGTTTCTCGCCCTTCAGCACCTTCTTCTGGATGCCCTCCGGCCAGCCGCCATGCGGTTGCCCGAGGTTGCCCTTCAGCATGTCGACCACGCTGTCGGGGAAGGCCACGTCCACTGCCGGGTCCTCGACCTGCGCCCGGGTCAGCCCCTGCGCCACCATCATCAGCGCCATGTCGCCCACGACCTTGGACGAAGGCGTGACCTTCACGATGTCGCCGAACATCTGGTTCGCGTCGGCATAGGCCTGGGCGACTTCGGGCCAGCGCTCCTCCAGGCCAAGGCTGCGGGCCTGGGCCTTGAGGTTGGTGAACTGACCGCCCGGCATCTCGTGCAGGTAGACCTCCGAGGCCGGGGCCGGGAGGCCGCTTTCGAACGCCGCGTACTGCTTGCGCACACCCTCCCAGTAGTCGGAAATCTGCCGGACCGCCGCGATGTCGATGCCGGTGTCGCGGTCGGTATTGCGCAGTGCCTCGACGATGGCACCAAGGCAAGGTTGCGAGGTCCCGCCCGAGAACGCGTCCATCGCCGCGTCAACCGCATCCACGCCGGCGTCGCAGGCCGCAAGGATCGTCGCCGCCCCGGCACCGCTGGTGTCATGGGTGTGGAAGTGGATCGGCAGCCCGATCTCCTGCTTCAGCGCCTTGATCAGCACCTTGGCCGAGGCCGGCTTCAACAGCCCGGCCATGTCCTTCAGGCCCAGCACATGCGCGCCCGCGGCCTTCAGTTCCTTCGCGCGATCCAGGTAGTATTTCAGGTCGTATTTCGACCGCGCCGGGTCCAGCAGGTCGCCGGTATAGCAGATCGAGCCTTCGCAGACCTTGTTCGCCTCCAGCACCGCGTCCATCGCGACGCGCATGTTCTCGACCCAGTTCAGGCTGTCGAAGACGCGGAAGACATCGACCCCGGTCTTGGCGGACTGCAACACGAAGGACCGCACCACGTTGTCGGGGTAGTTGGTGTAGCCCACCCCGTTCGAGGCGCGCAGCAGCATCTGCGTCATCACGTTCGGCATCGCGGCGCGCAGGTCGCGCAGGCGTTGCCAGGGACATTCCTGCAGGAATCGGTAGGCCACGTCGAAGGTGGCTCCGCCCCAGCATTCCACGCTGAACAGCTGCGGCAGGTTTGCGGCATAGGCGGGCGCCACGCGGATCATGTCGATCGACCGCATCCGGGTCGCCAGCAGCGACTGATGCCCGTCGCGCATCGTGCTGTCGGTTATGAGAAGCTTTCGCTGTTCCTTCATCCAGTCCGCGACTGCCTGCGGGCCGTGCTGCTCCAGCAGGTTCCGCGTGCCCATCGCGGGCGAGGTCTTTGCGGCGGGGGGCTTCGGCGCCTTGGCCTCGGCCGGGGGTCTTGGGCGGCCTGCCGTCTCGGGGTGGCCGTTCACGGTGATGTCGGCGATGTAGAGCAGGATCTTCGTCGCCCGGTCGCGCCGCTTCTTGAAGGCGAAGAGGGCAGGCGTCGTGTCGATGAACTTGGTCGTGTAGGTGTCGTTCAGGAAGGTGGGGTGCTTCAGCAGGTTGATCACGAACTCGATGTTCGTCGCCACCCCCCTGATGCGGAACTCGCGCAGGGCGCGGTCCATCCGGGCGATGGCCTTTTCCGGCGTCTGGGCATGGGCGGTGACCTTGACCAGAAGCGAATCGTAGTACCGCGTGATGACCGACCCGGCATAGGCCGTGCCGCCATCAAGCCGGATGCCGTTGCCGGTGGCAGAGCGGTAGGCGGTCAGGCGGCCGTAGTCGGGGATGAAGTTGTTCAGCGGGTCTTCCGTCGTCACCCGGCACTGCAGCGCGTGGCCGTTCAGCTTGACGTCGGCCTGGCTTGGCACCCCGGTCGCCTCGGCCAGCGATTTGCCCTCCTCGATCAGGATCTGGGCCTGGACGATGTCGATCCCGGTGACTTCTTCGGTGACGGTGTGTTCGACCTGGACGCGGGGGTTCACCTCGATGAAGTAGAACTGCTCGGTGTCCATATCCATCAGGAACTCGACCGTTCCCGCACATTCGTATTTGACGTGGGAACAGATGCGCTTGGCCATCTCGCAGACGTCGTCGCGCTGCTTTTGCGTGAGGTACGGCGCGGGGGCGCGTTCGACGACCTTCTGGTTGCGGCGCTGCACGGTGCAATCACGTTCCCACAGGTGCCAGCAGTTGCCCTGCTTGTCGCCCAGGATCTGCACCTCGACGTGGCGGGCGCGCAGGATCATCTTTTCAAGATAGCCCTCGCCGTTGCCGAAGGCGGCTTCCGCCTCGCGCCGGCCCTCGCGGACCTTCCCCTCCAGTTCCTCCTCGTTCAGGATCGGGCGCATGCCCCGGCCGCCCCCGCCCCATGAGGCCTTGAGCATCAAGGGGTAGCCGACCTCGGCCGCCTGCTTCTTGATCAGCGCCATGTCCTCGCCCAGCACCTCGGTCGCGGGGATGACCGGGACGCCCGCCGCCATCGCCACGCGCCGCGCCGTGGCCTTGTCGCCCAGGGCGCGCATGGTTTCGGCGCGCGGTCCGATGAAGGTGATGCCCGCCTGGTCGCAGGCATCGACGAAATCCGGGTTTTCCGACAGAAGGCCATAGCCCGGATGGATCGCGTCCGCCCCCGACATCCGCGCCACGCGGATGATCTCGGGGATCGACAGGTAGGCGCCCACCGGCGTCAACCCCTCGCCGATCCGGTAGGCCTCGTCGGCCTTGAAGCGGTGCAGGCCCAGCTTGTCCTCCTCGGCATAGACCGCGACGGTCTTCTTGCCCATCTCGTTCGCGGCCCGCATGATGCGGATGGCGATCTCGCCCCGGTTGGCGATGAGAATCTTCTTGAACTCGGGCATCGGCGGCACTCCCCAGGCAGCGTGACCCGTGCACCTTAGGCGCGCTGCACTGCAGCGCAAGGGGGTTTGACGCCGTTTGCCCACAGTTTTGCGACAAGCGGTCGCACTGTGCTGTTAGCGCAAACATCGCGGCGGTGCCGGCCCTGAACATTCCTAGAACGCGGGACTTTCCCCCCGCGCCGAACGCGATATACTGCGGCGATGAACTCCTGGGACGAAGATCAGGCCTTCGAGGCCGCCGCCGCGCCGGTTCCCCCGCCTGCGAGCCTGTCGCAGCGCGCGATGGCGG
>PNNE01000120.1 GCA_013824055.1 Rhodobacter sp.
CGATGGACACGCTGACCAAGGACCTAGCCCGGCGCTACGCGCGCGACAGGATCGCGGTGAACTCGATTGCGCCCGCGATGACCGAGACGCCGCTGTTCAACGTGCTGACCGAGGCGGTGCTGGCGCGCGCGATCAGCGCCATGCCGCATGGGCGGGCGATGCAACCCGACGAGATTGCCAACTGGGTCGGCTTCCTGGTCTCGCCCACCGGGGATGTGGCGTCGGGCAATGTCATCATCCTGAACCAGGGGCGCGACGTGCGGTGAGGGGCCCAAATTCCTTGAGTAAGGAATTTGCAAGAATTTTACTTAAAATTCTTGGTGTTGCGCGAGGGGGCAGATGAAGGTCACCATTCACAAACTGTTCGATTACCTGCTGGAGACGACGTCCGCCGAGCCGCCGGAGTGTTTCATCGGCTTTTCCCTCGCGCGGTCTCCGCAGTTGAAGGACTTCCTGCCCGACCTTGACCCAGACCTGTCGCTAGACTGGAACGGGACAAGCTTCCTCGGCTTGCCCGCCCTGCGGCAGCGGGTGCTGGACCAGGCCGGGCTGCGGCTTTCGCCGGATAGCGTCCTGATCACGGCGGGGGCGGCAGAGGCGAATTATCTTCTGTTCCGTCAGCTGCTGACCGCCGGGGACGAGATCGTGACCGAGGCTCCCGGTTGGCCGCAGGCCGGGGTGATGGCGACGGCGATCGGCGCCAGGCTGGTCGAAGTCCCCCGCGATGAGACGCAGGGCTGGGAACTGAACCCCGAGGCAGTGGCGCGGGCGGTCACGCCGAAGACGCGGATGATCTTCCTCACCAACCCGAACAACCCGACCGGGCGGCTGATCCGCGAAGCCGATCTGCGGGCGCTTGCCACGCTGGCCGACAGTCACGGCATCTGGCTGGTGGTGGACGAGGTCTATGCGGGGCTGGAATGGGCCGGGGCGCGGCCGCCCTCCATCGCGGGGCTGACGCCCTTCGGGATCACCACGGGGTCGGTCTCGAAGGCGCTGGGTCTGCAGGGGCTGCGGACCGGGTGGCTGATCTGTCAGAACCCGCAGGTGATCCGCGATGCGATGATCCTGCGCGAGAACGGGTCCGAGATCATGAACGTCCTGGGCGAGCATATCGCCGAGGTGGCCTTGCGGCCCGAGCGGCTGGCGGCCGCGCTGGCGCAGGCGCGCAAGCAAGGGGCCGCAACGCTGGACCGGCTGGAGACCTTTGTGGCCAGAGAGCCCCGGTTAAGCTGGCACCGGCCCGAGGCGGGGCTGATCGGCCTTGCACGGGTCGAAGGCACCGACGGCGAATCGTTGGCGCGGGCCTTGTTGCAGCCGCCGTACCGGACCTTCCTGCTGCCGGGATCGGCCTATGGCTTGCCGCAGCATGTCCGCATCGGGGCGGGTGGCGGGCCGGAAGCGCGGCTGGAGGAAGGTTTAGGACGGCTTTCCACGCTGCTGCGCAGTGGGCAAATCTGACCTAACCCACAGAATTCAAACAGGTTATCCGATAACAACCCCGCGCTTTCGCCTAGCGCGGCGGTGATTTTGCCTATCGTGGCCCCGGTGCCCATAACCAGTGGCACCCTGCCCCGGACTGCCCGGGAGACCACGAAAGGACACGACATGCTGCTCTTTGTCATGAACGCCAAGACCAAGGTGATTGCCGGCCTGACCGCGCTGACCATCGCTGCCGTTCCCGCCACCCCTGCTCTCGCCTGGGGCGAGAAGGAACAGGGCTTTGTTGCCGGCGTCGCCACTGCGGTGATCGTCGACGAGATCCTGAAGAACCGCCGCGCCCGGATGGGGGCCGCCCCGGTCTATGTCGCTCCGGCGCCGATCTATGTCGAGCCGCGCCATACCTATGTCGAGCCGCGCCACACCACCTCGATCCATGCGACCCCGGCGGCGCGGGCCTTCCAGAGCTATTCGGCCAGCGAGCGCAAGGCGATCCAGCGCAAGCTGCGCGCCTGGGGCTACTACCGCGGCGGGATCGACGGCGCCTTTGGCCCCGGCACCTACAACGCGATCATTGCCTATGCGCGGGACGAGGGCACGTCGCTGTCGTCCATGGCCAGGGCCTACGGCGTCTACGACGGGCTGCTGTTCTGATCCCCGATGCCCGTCGCCTGCGCTGGCCCGGGTGCTCCCCCACCCGGGCCAGACATCTCTTCGGGTGTCAGGTTCCAGGAGAACCGGGTGGCGTCGCGCAGGGCCTGGACAACCGCCATGATTGCTGCCGCCTGATCCGGCGGGACGGCGCGGATCCTTGGCGCAGAGCGCCAGCGCAGGACCAGGTCGCCGCCGTCGCTGACCGTGGTCGCAAGGCTGAAGTCGAAGGCCGGGTTGCTGATCGTCACCGGCTCCGGGGCGATGAACTCGATCGGGCCGTTCCTGACCCGCACCTCATGCGAGGCGACCCAGGGCCCGCCCAGAGCCCGCCGACCCAAAGCGGCAGGCGGCGCGGAAGGGTGATGCGGTCGGGCATGGCTCCAGGCTCCGGCGGCAGGTCCCTGGGCCAGGTGAGCTGCGTGCGGGACAGCACGACCGGCCGCGACCACTCCAGCCACGAGGACCCGCGGCGTTCGGCCCCGCCGACAAGGGGGCGGCTCTCCAGCAGCATGGCCTGGTCCAGCACGTCGCCCACCCGCAGGTCGGGGACCTGGACGACGGCAGTGAGGGTGCCGTCGATGATGCCTGCCTCCAGCCGCGTCTCGCGGCGATGGACCCGGGGGGCGACCCTGGCCTTGAGGTCGATGACCTGCCCGTCCCGAAGGATCATCAGGCGGGCAAGGCTGGCGGTGCAGGAAGAACTGCCCACCCTCGACGCCGGCGCGCAGAGTGGGGCCGCCTTCGGGGATGGGGGCGATGTCGGCCCAGGCCGGGTCCTTGGCCAGGTTCAGGGTCTGGGCGACAAGCGGCGGGGCGGAAAGGCAGAGCGCCAGAACCGGGGACAGAAGACGCATCGGGCACCCGGTGGGATGGATCTGGCGCAAGCTGGCGGGTGGCGGGGGGTGTGCAAAGGATTTCCCGACACAGGTTTTCGTGACCTGGCCCAAGGATTGCCGGGTGGCGCGCGTCCTGTGTAGGTGATGCTGATGGACACGCCCGACGAGATGCTTGCCAATGCCGCCGCCGCAGGAGACCGGGCGGCCTTTGCCACATTGGTCGGGCGGCACTACGACCGCATCCACGGGCTGGCCTGGCGGCTGACCGGATCGAAGGCCGAGGCCGAGGATCTGACGCAGGACATCTGCGCGGCGCTGCCTGCCAAGCTGCGGAACTGGCGCGGCGAGGCCAGGTTCACCACCTGGCTGTACCGGGTGGTGGTCAACGCCGCGCATGATCTGCGGCGGCGCCAGCAGACCCGGGCGCGCGCCTGGCAGGGCTGGGGCGACTGGGAACGGGCGCGACAGGACGAGATCGCCGTGCAGGCCGAGGCGGCGGTTTGGCTGGCCCAGGCCATGTCCCTGCTGTCGCCCGAGTTGCGGGACACCGTGGCGCTGGTTCTGGGCGAAGCGATGACGCAAGGAGAGGCGGGGGCTGTGCTGGGCGTGTCCGAGGGGACAATCGCCTGGCGGATGAGCGAAGTGAAAAAGCGCCTGCGGGCCAAGGCCAGGGAGGACGCGAAATGACCGGCGATCTTGACGACCTCCGCCGCGCCTTGCAGGCCGCACCGGCCCCGGATGCGGACGCGAAGGCGCGGGCGATGGCCCTTGCGACGGAAAATTTCGCCCGACTGCACGAACCACTCCAAGGATCGACAGACGCGCCCCGTTCCAGTGAGGCCCGCCCCAAGGCGGCCCCCCTGAACGGAGTACGTCGCATGTTCCGCCACCTGACCTCGCGCCCTGCCCTTGCCGCCGCCACCTCGGTCGCGGCCCTGCTGATCGGTGTCGCGGTGATCCTGCCGGTGGCCGATCTGCGGATCGGTGCGCCGACCGCAGTGCCCGTCGCGCCGCCCGTCGCGCCACCCGTCGCGCCGCCCGTCGCGTCGCCCGTCGCGTCGAAAGAGACGCCGGAGGCAACAAGGCCCGAGATCTCCGGGCTTCGCACCCAAACGCCGGTCCTGGCCGAAGAAGCGGCGGCTGGCGAAGCCGCAACCGGCGCGTCCGGCGATCCGGGCCAGGCTGCTGGCGGCGCGGTCGCGGGGCTCGTGGCGGATCAGGAGATGGATGCCGCAGTCGCCCTTGAAGCCGCGCCGATGGTCGAGGCCGCCCCGGACGTGATGGCCCTGCCCGTCGAAACCACCGAGGCCTATGCCAACCAAGCCCCGAACCCGGTCAAGGTGACGGCGGAGGAGCAGGTCTCCACCTTCTCGATCGACGTGGATACCGCATCCTATGCCGTGGTGCGGTCCTCGCTGACCTCGGGCTATCTGCCCACGCCCGAACAGGTCCGCATCGAGGAGATGGTGAACTATTTCCCCTATGCCTATGCGGCACCCGAGGGGGATCAGGCTTTCG
>PNNE01000224.1 GCA_013824055.1 Rhodobacter sp.
GACCCATACTCCCAAAGCGATCGCAGCACAAGTTTCTGCGCCTGCACATGGCGAAAACCCGGCCAGAACCCGCCGGGACGCAGACCCCTGCCCCGCCGCAGCGGGCGGAGGGTGGCGCTGGACATGGGAGCTCCTATCCCTGGTTGTCCAGTTGCGCCCGGACCGACAGCCGCCCCAGCCGCGAGATGCGGTAAGGCCCGCCGCCTTCCGAGGCGACAAGCCGCTTTCTCCGCAGGCGCCGGAACACCTCCAGCGTGCAGTCGGCCAGAATGAAGCCATCGCGGGTGACGCAAAGGATCTCGTCGATCTTGCTGCCGTTCCGCGCGTGGTCGATGCGCCCGCCCAGGGCCAGCACATGCAGCACCCGCTGCTCGGTCCGTGAGATGTTCATTGGGGGTAGTCCGTCGTCTGTCGCCATGCCGGACCGGACGAAGGCGGACGCGCTTCGTCGGGTCGTTCATGTCATCGCTCGGCCCCGGATCAGGGGGCGGATGACGTCAGCGGGCGACTACAGTCTCGAACATGCGGCGCACTCCGTCGGCCAGGGTGGCCAGTGCTGCGGGAAGGATAACGCGGACTCCGGTGTCGTGCAACCGGCTGGGATCGGCGTCGGCAAGGGCGTCCATCCGGTTGCGTTCGCGCGCAAGCCGTTGATATCAGTCAGTCAAGCCGACCCCTCTGCCGTGGTCAGCTTCCGCCTTGGCCCACCCGAAGCGCCTCGATCAGCTCCGCCATGTCGGCAGGCAGCGGCGACGAGAACTCCAGCCGCTCTCCGGTCACCGGGTGATCGAAGCCCAGCGTCGCCGCATGCAGCGCCTGCCTCGGGAAGGCATTGCCCAGCGCCGCCCCCCGCCCCAGCGCCGCCCCCAGCGTCCTGCGCCCGCCGTAGGTCTGGTCCCCCAGCAGCCCATGCCCGGCATAGGCCAGGTGAACCCGGATCTGGTGGGTCCGACCCGTCTCCAGCCAGCAGTCGACCAGCGCCGCCTGCCCTGCGAACCCCTCCACCACATGCGCGCGGGTGACGGCGTGGCGACCCTGGTCCCAGACCACCGCCTGCCGCTGCCGGTCGGTCTTGTGCCGGGCCAGGTGCGTCGCGATCCGCAGGATGCCGCCCGCCTCGAAGCTGATCCCGCGCAGCCCCCGAAGCCGCGGGTCGGTGCCCGAGGGCACGCCGTGGACCACGGCCAGATAGTGCCGGTTGACCGAGTGATCCTCGAACTGCCGGGCCAGCCCATGATGCGCCCGGTCGGACTTGGCGACGACCAGAAGGCCCGTGGTGTCCTTGTCGATGCGGTGGACGATGCCCGGCCGCCGCTCTCCTCCGATCCCCGACAGCGTGTCGCCGCAGTGATGCAGCAGCGCATTGACCAGCGTCCCCGAGGGCGAGCCCGGCGCGGGATGGACGACCATGCCCGCGGGCTTGTCGATCACGATCAGGTCGCCGTCCTCCCAGACGACGGTCAGGGGGATGGCCTCGGCCCGCGTCTCGACCGCGACCGCCGGGTCCAGTCGCAGGGTATAGACCTGGCCCTCGGAGACCTTGGTCCTGGGGTCGGTCATCGCCAGCCCGTCGCGCAGCACCGCGCCCTCGGCGATCATCCGCATCAGCCGGGACCGCGACAGCGCCGCTTCCTCTGGCACGGCGGCCGCAAGGGCCTTATCTAGGCGGGCGGGAGCATCCTCGCCGATGGTGACGACAAGCGACCCGCCGCCCGACCCGCCGCCCGCCCCGACATCGCCGTCGTCGAAACCGTCGTCCTCCCCGAAAGGCCCGTCCATGTCCGATCCCGCCCCGCCTGCCGACATGCCCGAAGCCTCCGATGCCGTCCTGCCGCCCAGCCTGCGGCTTCTGAAGTGGCTGGTCATCCTGCTGATGCTGACGATGATCGGTGGCGTCATAACCGTGGTCGCGCTGTTTGTCACCCGGATGCCCCAGAGCTTCACCGCTTCCGCCCCGAAGCTGCCCGCAGAGCTGAGCTTGCCCGACGGCGCAAGACCTGCCGCCGTGACCTTCGGCACCGGCTGGACTGCCGTCGTCACCACCGACGAACGGATTCTGGTGTTCGACAGCAACGGTGTGTTGCTGCAAGAGGTCATAATCCAGCCCCCCCCTGGTCCTTGACCGATGCTGCCGCCATGAGGCTACTGTCTGACCCCAGGGTGCAACTCATTGGTGCGTAAGTGATGCTCCGGCTTTCCTCGATGTCCGACGCCGACGCAGAGCGGCTGCGGGACGAACTGGCGCGCCAGCATCGCATCCTGCGCGGCGAGGTGGTGCCCAGGCTGCTGCTGGTCGGGCTTGCCTACGCGATCTGCGCACAGTTCGTCGCGCCCTGGATCATGATCGCGCTCTTTCTGGTCGAGGTGGGGGGCGAAGCGGTGTCGCAACGCCTGTTGCGCGGGCTTGACCCGCTGCGGTCGCCGCTGCGCTACCGGCTGTTCCTGCTCAGTCTCGTGCCGATGGAGGCGGCCCTGATCTCGGCGGCGGGGCTGGTCTGGCTGCAGGACGACCCTTACGCGAAATCCATCGCGGTCGGGATCGTCATGGGCGCGCTTTTGCACCTGTGCTCGGTCCGGTCGATCCATCTGGCGCTGGGCAGCGTGGGGATGGCGACGGTGGCGGTGGTGGTTCTTGCGTTCAACACCGTTCACTGGCTGGGCGAGGGCAACCTTGTCGGTCTGGCCGTATCGACCCTGACGGCCATCGTGGCGATGGCCTATGCCACGACGGCAATGGTCTCGAACCATCGGCTGCACCGCGCCGGGGCCGAGGGCGCAGCGGCGGCAACGGCGGCGAATGTCGCCAAGGGCCGGTTCCTGGCCCAGATCAGCCACGAGTTGCGCACCCCGCTCAATGCCGTGATCGGCCTGGTCGAGATCGAGGCGGCCAATGCGGCGGGGGCGTCCCGGCAACGGTTGCGGACGGTTGCGACCTCGGCCCGGGATCTGGCGGTGATGCTGGACGATGCCGTCGACTATTCCGCGCTGACCGAGGGGCGGGTCGCGGTCACGCCCCGGCCGGTGGCGGTGCGGCCCGAACTGTCGGCCAGCCTGCTGGTCTTCGAGCTGCAGGCCCGCAACCAGGGGCGCGAGCTGACCGTCGGCATCGGTCGCGACGTGCCCGAGGTGCTGATGATCGACGGCCAGAGGGTGCGGCAATGTCTGGGAAACCTGATCGCCAATGCGCTGAAGCACAGTTCGCGCGGGCCGGTCGCAGTGACGGTGCATCATCAGCGCGGCCGTCTGCAGATCGACGTGGCCGACCAGGGCAAGGGCATTCCGGCGGCGCTGCAAGATCGGGTGTTCGAGCCCTTCTTCCGCGGCGCGGGCGAGGCGCCGGGCGTGGGCCTTGGTCTGGCCATCAGCCGGGCGGTGGCGCGGCAGATGGGCGGCGACCTGGTGCTGCTGCCCGTGGCGCAGGGCACGACGTTTCGGCTGACGGTGGCCGCTCCCGAGGCGGAAGCGGCGCCACAGACGGACGGGGCAGCCGATTTCCGCGGCCGGGTGATCCTGGTCGTCGACGACATCGCCACGAACCGTCTGGTGGCGGCGCAGCTTCTGGCGGCGGCGGGGGCACGGGCGGTCGAGGCAGGCAGCGGCCCGGAAGCCCTGGCCCGGCTGGAGCAGGGCGGCATCGACGCGGTGCTTCTGGACCTGATGATGCCGGGCATGGACGGGCTTGAAACGCTGTTCCGCATCCGCGAGGCGTATGGCCGCAAGATCCCGGTCGTGGCGATGACGGCGGATGTCCAGTCGATCCGGCGCGACGACACCTTGCGCGAACGGCTGGACGGGTTCCTGCCCAAGCCGATCCTGCCCGAGACCCTGCGCGAGGTGCTGGCCAAGGTCCTGCGCCCCTGACGCATCCGGGCCAGCGGTGTCGGTCCCGGACATGACCTGCCGGACGCGGGGTCCCAGTCTGGCCCGCGTCTGGGCCGCTTCTGGGCCGGTCAACACGGGAGTTCACGATGATCGGAGATCTGGGCGCGGCGGATGCGACGGCCCTGGCCGCGCTGGTGGCTGCGGGCGAGGTGACGCCTGCCGAGTTGCTGGACGCGGCACTTGCCGCCGTCGAGGCGCGAAACCCTGCCTTGAACGCCGTGGTCCTGGTGCAGGAGGGCGTTGCGCGCAAGGCCATAGCTGACGGCTTGCCTGCCGGGCCGTTCCGGGGGGTGCCCTTCCTGATCAAGGACCTGGGGATCGAGGCGAGGGATTTTCCGTCGCACAATGGCTCGCGGCTGTTCGCGAACACGGTTTATCCGGGTGATTCCAGCATCTTTGCCCGGATCAAGGCGACAGGCGTGGTCACGTTCGGGCGCACCACGTCACCGGAAGGAGGCGTGGGTGCCGCGACCGAAGCAGCGGTCTACGGCGGGCCACGCGCAATCCCTGGGGGTTGGAACATACCCCGGGCGGGTCCTCGGGCGGGGCCGGCGCGGCGGTGGCGGC
>PNNE01000028.1 GCA_013824055.1 Rhodobacter sp.
GCGGCCTTGCGGGCCTGATCGAACAGATCGCGCACCCGCGCCGCGCCAACACCCACGAACATCTCGACAAACTCGCTGCCCGAGATGGAAAAGAACGGCACCCCGGCCTCACCCGCCACCGCGCGGGCAAACAGCGTCTTGCCGGTTCCGGGCGGCCCGGTGAGGAGGATGCCCTTGGGGATGCGCGCGCCAAGCCGGCCGAACTTCTTTGGCTCTCTCAGGAAATCGACAATCTCCTTCAGCTCTGCCTTGGCCTCGTCCACCCCGGCCACATCTTCGAAGGTGACCCCGGTGTCGCGTTCCACATAGACCTTGGCGCGGGACTTGCCGACGCTCATCATCCCGCCCATGCCCTGCTTTTCGATCATGCCGCGGATGAAGAAGCTCCACAGCGCGAAGATCAGGAGGACCGGCACCACCCAGGACAAGAGCGTGGCCAGAAAGGTGTTCTGCACCGTGCCGTCGAATTCGGCGTTCGACTGTTCCAGCCGGGCGGTCAGGTCGGGCGGCACGATGTTGGTGATGAAATGGGTGTGGCCGTCGATCGGATTGACATAGCTGCCGTCGATCTGCTCGGCCCGGACCGTGACTGTGGCGATGCGCCCGGCCTCGAGATGTTCCAGAAACGTGCTGTAGGGAATGCGCTGGGTGACCTGGGCCTGTGACAGCCAGGATTGCACCAGCAGAAGCCCCATGAAGGCGGCGAGGAAGTACCACAGGTGGATTTGCTGCTTTCGGTCCATGGTCGGTGTCATCCTTTGACGGTCAGGTCGCCAGCATCTGCGCCAGATAGGCCACGGCCTTTTCCGGCGTGGCCAGCCGGGGGTAGTCGGCTTCCGGGATCGGCAGGCCGAAACGCTTGTGCAGGGCGCTGACCAGGTTCAGGAAATCCATCGAATCAAGGCCGAGGTCATCCTGCAGGTGATCGTTGTCACCGATGGCCGCAGGGTCAAGGTCCGGCGCGATGGCGGTCAGGTCGGCGATGAAGGCGGCGCGAAGGTCGGCTGGGGTCATGGGATTGCGGGCTCCTGCAAGAGGCGGTCAATTTCGGCCAGGAAGATCGCGCCGCGGCGGCCGTCGCTGACCCGGTGGTCGGCGGCCAGGCTGACGGTGACGGCAAGGCGCGGCTGGATGGTTCCGTCGTGGACCATCGGCCTGACGCGCGGCGCACCGAAGCCGACAAGCGCCACCTGTGGCGGGTAGATCACGCCGATCAGCGCATCCACACCGGTTTCGCCGAGCGAGGACACGGTGATGGTGCCCTGGGTGATCTCGCTGTTGCGCAGCCGCCCGGTCCGGGTCCGGACGACGATGTCGCGCATCGCCTGCATGATCGCGTCGGGGTCCATGTCCTGCGCATCAAGGATTGCGGGGGCGATCAGCCCGCCGCCGCGCATCGCCACCGCCACCCCGCAGTGGACGGGACCGGAGGCGCGGTATGGCGTGCCTTCATGGCGGCCATTCAGTTCCGGAACCTTGGCCAGCGCCTTGACTGTCGCGTGGATGAGAAACGCGCCCAGCAAAAGCCGCTGGTCCGGCGTGCGGTCCGCGTTGATGGCGGTCAGCCGGTCTTGGGCCGACTGCAGATCGATCGCATGGGTCAGGTAATAGTGCGGGATTTCGCGCTTGGCACGGCTCATGGCGGCGGCGATGGCCCGGCGCATCTCGGCCATGTCGAGGCCGGGCTTGCCCGTCGGGCTGGCCACCCCGACTGGCTCGACGGCAGGCGTCAAGGCGACCGGGACATGGTGCTCCACGTCCGAAAGCAGGATCGCGCCGCCCGGACCCGATCCCGCAACCATTTCCAGTGCGATTCCAAGCTCGGCAGCGCGGGAGCGTGCGGCAGGCGAGGCCATGATCGCGCCACCAGGTGCCGGTGGCCTTGCCGTCGGTGGCGGGGCAGGAGCGGGCGGCACCACAGCCTTGGGCGACTCGATGGCAGGTTCAAGAGCCACAACGGGCGCGCCGACGTCCGCCGCGCCAAGCCGGGCCAGCGGCGCGCCAACGGGCAGGGTCTGGCCCGGCTCGGCCAGGAGCGCGCCGATCTGACCCGCCTCGAAGATCTCGATCTCGATGGCTCCCTTCTGGGTCTCGACCACCGCGACGATGTCGCCCCTGGACACGGTGTCTCCGGTCTTGACCAGCCATTCGACAAGCTTGCCTTCCTCCATGTCCGCGCCAAGCGAGGGCATCGTGAAGATGCTCATGGCGTCAGCCCCGGAAGGGCCCTCACGGCGGCAACGATATCGGCGACCTGCGGCAGGGCGGCGGTTTCAAGGTGCTTCGGGTAGGGCACCGGCACCTCGGCGGAACAGACCCGGCCGACCGGGGCGTCAAGGTGGAAGAAGCACGCCTCCTGCACCCGTGCCGCAATTTCGGCCGACAACGACCCGCTGCGCCAGCCTTCGTCCACGACCACGGCGCGGCGGGTGCGCGAGACCGAGGCCATGATCGTCGCGTCATCCAGGGGGCGCAGCGAGCGCAGGTCGATCACCTCGGCTTCGATCCCGTCCCTGGCCAGCGCCTCGGCGGCGTCGAGCGCCTTCCACAGCGAATAGGACCAGGCGATCAGCGTCACGTCGCGCCCCGGTCGCCGGACGACCGCGCGGTCGATGTCCACCGCGCCCGCGTTCCCGGCGATCTTCCCGGTCATGTTGTAAAGCATGACATGTTCCAGGATGATGACGGGGTCCGGGTCCTGAAGCGCGGTCCAGAGCATCCCGCGCGCGTCTTGCAGCGTGGCGGGGGTCACAACCCGAAGGCCAGGGATATGGGCGAAGAACGCCTCCAGCGAATGCGAATGCTGCGCGGCCAGTTGCCGCCCCGCCCCGGTCGCCATGCGGATCACCAGCGGCACCCCGAACTGCCCGCCCGACATGTGCCGGATCGTGGCGGCGGTGTTCAGGATCTGGTCCAGCGCCAGCAGCGAGAAGTTGACGGTCATGATCTCGACGATGGGCCGCATGCCAACCATGGCCGCACCGATCCCGGCCCCGGTAAAGGCGGATTCCGACAAGGGCGTGTCACGGATGCGGTCGGGCCCGAACTCCTTCAGAAGCCCCATCGAGACGGCATAACAGCCGCCATAGGCCCCGATATCCTCGCCCATCATGAAGACACGGTCGTCGCGCAACAGCGCCTCGGTGATCGCGGCACGGCAGCAGTCGCGGTAGGTGCTGTCGGTCAGGGTGTCGGGGTTCAGCGGGACGGGCGGTTCGGGCCGTGCCTCGGCCACCACATGGCGCAGCAGGTCTTCGACCGGCTCCCAAGGGGCCTGCTCGCAGGCGGCCACGGCGTTCTTCAGCTGGGCCTCGACCTCGGCCTCGATGGCGTCGACCTCGGCCTGATGCATCAGGTTGTTGTCCAGAAGCCAGCTCTGGAACCGGGTGATGGGCGAGCGTTTGCGCCATTCCGCGACCTCGGCCTTGTCGCGGTATTTCTCGGCGTCGAACATCGAATGCGGCCGCGTGCGGTAGGTCCGGCATTCCAGAAACTGCGGCCCGCCGCCCGCGCGGATCGCCTCGACCAGTCGCCGGGCGGCGGCTTCCACCGCGACCACGTCGTTTCCATCCACGCTTTCGGCGGGCATCCCGTAGCTGGCGGCGCGGGGCACAAAGTCAGGGTTGGCCTGCACGCGCGCCACCGCCGAACCCATGGCGTAAAGGTTGTTCTCCAGCACGAACAACACCGGCAGTTTCCAAAGCGCGGCAAGGTTCATCGCCTCATGGAACGCGCCTTCCGCCAGCGCGCCGTCCCCGAAGAAGCAGACCGAGACCCGATCCTCGCCCTGCATCTTGTCGCCAAGGCCAAGGCCCACGGCCAAGGGCAGCCCGCCCCCCACGATGGCATTGCCGCCATAGAGATTGGTTTCGGTATCGAAGAGATGCATCGACCCGCCGCGGCCGCCGGCGCAGCCGGTCGCCTTGCCGTACATCTCGGCCAACGCCGATTCCAGGCTCATGCCGCGGGCCAGGGCATGCCCATGCTCGCGGTAGGTCGAGACCACCCGGTCGCGCGGCTCCAGCGCGGCGGCGACACCGACGGCCACCGCCTCTTCGCCGTCGTAAAGATGAAGAAAGCCGCGGATCTTTTCCTGGGTGTAAAGCTCATGGCATTTTTCCTCGAAGCGGCGGATGCGGATCATGCCCCGCAGAAGGGCGCTGACATGGGCGTGGTCCAGCTTGACCTTGGTCATTTTGTATCCCCCTCCAGCGTGGACAGATCGCCCTCGGGCAATCCCAGCTCCCGGGCGCGCAGCAGGCGCCGCATGATCTTGCCCGACCGCGTGCGGGGCAGGCTGTCGCGGAAGACGATTTCGCGCGGGGCAACGGCGGGGCCAAGACGTTTCCGGGCATGGCCGCGCAAGTCGCGCTCCAGCGCCTC
>PNNE01000284.1 GCA_013824055.1 Rhodobacter sp.
GCTCGGTCACGAAGGCCGGGAAATGCGCGGTGATGAAGGCCAGCTGATAGCCGCAGGAAAAGAAGCCCAGGAAGATCATCGTAAAGGACGGGTCCTTGAAGGCGCGGACCAGGACGGCGCCCAGGCTTTCCTCCAGCTCTTGCCTCGAGGCCAGCTGCGGGCTGCGCAGGAAGGGAAGTGCGGCCAGCGTCGCCAGGATGACGACGGCGAAGATCAGGAACACGACCTGCCAGCTGTAGCTTTGCAGCAGAAGCTCGGCCGTCGGCGCCCCGAAGACCTGACCGGCCGACCCCGCGGCCGTGGCGATGCCAAGCGCCATCGAGCGGTTCTCGGGCGACGAGGCCCGTCCGACGATGGCGAGGATCACGCCGAACCCGGTCCCGGCGATGCCGAAGCCGACCAGGATCGCCAGCAGCTGATGCTCGCCCGGCGTCACCGCGAAGGAGGACAGGACCAGGCCCGCCGCATACATCAGCGCGCCCGTGATGATCGCCCTGCGGTCGCCGAACCGCTCGGCCAGGGCGCCGAACAGGGGTTGGCCGATCCCCCAGGCCAGGTTCTGGATCGCGATGGCCAGCGAAAAGTCGGCGCGCATCCAGCCGAACTCTGCGGCCACCGGGATCTGGAAGACGCCAAAGCTGGCCCGGATCGCGAAAGAGATCATCAGGATCACGCAACCGGCAATCAGGACGGGGGTGATCAGTGAGGTTTTCGACATCGGGTCGCTCCGGGCCAGGCGGGCAAGGTGCGCTTGCGGTCGGGACGGGTCAACTGCGATATTGTCACCGTTACAGACCGGCCCTGCCGGTTTGCCGGGCAGGTCGTTGCCGATGTGCCGCAAAACGCCGGATTCTGCAGTCATCCGCAGTGTCGCAAGCGCTTTGGACTTTTGCCGCGTCACGCCCCCCGCTATCCCCGCACGCGAATCCGAACCTGGGGGAGTGGGGAATGTCCGACTGGTGGCGTGGTGCCGTGACCTATCAGGTCTATCCGCGGTCGTTCCAGGATTCCAACGGCGACGGGGTGGGCGACCTGCCGGGGATCACCCGCAGGCTGGATCACCTGGCCGACCTGGGGGTGGACGCAGTCTGGCTTTCGCCCTTCTTCCGCAGCCCGATGAAGGACATGGGCTACGACGTCAGCGATTATTGCGACGTGGACCCGGTCTTCGGCACGCTGGCCGACTTCGACGCGCTGGTCACGAAGGCCCATGCGCTGGGGCTGAAGGTGATCATCGACCAGGTTCTCAGCCACACCTCGGACCAGCACCCCTTCTTCGCGGAAAGCCGTCGCGACCGGAGCAACGCCCGCGCTGACTGGTATGTCTGGGTCGACCCCAGGCATGACGGGACGCCGCCCTGCAACTGGCTGTCGGTCTTCGGCGGCCCGGCTTTCCAGTGGGACGCGCGGCGCAAGCAGTACTACCTGCACAACTTCCTGACCTCGCAGCCCGACCTGAACTACCACAACCCCGCCGTCCAGGACTGGGCGCTGGAGGCGATGCGCTTCTGGCTGGAGCGGGGGGTGGACGGCTTCCGCTTCGACACGGTGAACTACTTCTTCCACGACCCCCTGTTCCGCGACGACCCGGCGGACTACCGCGTGAAGACCGAACCCGAGGGCAACCCCTACGGGATGCAGTACCACATCTTCTCGAAGAACCAGCCCGAGAACCTGGCCTGGATGGAGCGTATCCGGGTCCTGCTGGACGAATACGGCGCGGCGAGCGTGGGCGAGATGGGGGAAGCACACCACGCGATCCGGATGATGGGCGAGTATACCGCGCCGGGGCGGCTGCATCAGTGCTATTCGTTCGAGCTGATGGGCTATGAGTTCGACGCAGCCTTCTTCCGCCAGAAGGTCGAGGGCTTCTTCAAGGGCGCGCCGGATGGCTGGCCGATGTGGGCGTTTTCCAACCACGACGTCGTGCGCCATGCCAGCCGCTGGGCCAGGCACGGCACCAGCGTCGAGGATGTGGCCAGGCAGGCGGGCTCGCTGCTGATGGCCTTCGAAGGCTCGGTCTGCCTTTGGCAGGGCGAGGAACTGGGCCAGACCGACACGCCGCTGGACTTCGAGGAGTTGACCGACCCGCAGGGCATCACCTTCTGGCCCGAACCCATCGGCCGCGACAACACCCGGACGCCGATGGTCTGGGACGCCTCGGCCAATGCGGGTTTCTCGCCGGTGAAGCCCTGGCTGCCGGTCAAGCCGGAACAGGCCGCACGCCATGTCGAGGGGCAGAAGGGCGCGCAGGGTTCGGTGCTGGAGCATTACCGGCAGGTGCTGGCCTTCCGCAAAGGCTCGGCGGCGCTGCGGGCGGGAAAGTCGCGCTTCCTGGACCTGCCCGAGCCGGTGCTGGGTTTTGTCCGTGGCGAAGGCGAAGGCGCGCTGCTGTGCCTGTTCAACCTGTCGCCGGTGGCCCTGTCGGTCACTGTGGCCGGAGTGGAGGCCCCGACCGGGCCGTCAATCCACGCGGTGCTGCAGGATGACCGGCTGACGCTGGGCCCGAACGCGGCGGCCTTCCTGCCGGTGACGGGCGCGGTCAGCGTTCAGGCCTGACGAAAGGAGGGTGGGCAGATTGCCCACCCTACGCCCGCGCCCTTACAGCTCGGTCCAGTGCACGCCTGCCGGAGGGATCGAAACCCCGCCCCATTCGGCCGGCACCGGGTTGTAGTTGAACAGGAACCGATGCGTGGCGGTATCGCGGCGCCGCAGGCCTTCGGGCAGCGGATCGCACTCGATCCCCTCGGCCGCACAGGCGCGCTGCAGGATGCGGGCCAGGGCCTGCTCATCGGGCCAGCCGGCCAGGTAGTGCAGCTTGCCGGCCGCCACCAGCGCGGGCCAGCCATCCTCGGCCACTTCGACCACCTCGGCATGGCCCTCAAGCTTCTCGCGCCAGTTGACCAGCGCGCCGCCCTGCGCCAGCGGCACCGGCACGTCGGGTGGCAGGCTCTCCACCCGCGCCACCACGGCCTCCAGCCCCGGCAGGGCGGGCGGCAGCGGCACCGGGATCGCGAAGTCCCGCGTCTTGGAATTGGTCCGCGGCCCCAGGATCGCGGTGCCGCCGAAGGTCGCAAGCGCCGCCTTCAGCGGGTCGGACAGAGTGAAGACCCCCGGCGCCAGCACCAGCTTGTAGGCCGACAGGTCCGCCACGTCGGGCCGGACGATGTCCACGTTCAGCCCCAGCCGCCGCAACCCCTTGTAGAGGTGGAACACCAGCCAGAAATACTGGAAGCTGCGCCCCTGCGGCTGGATATCCCAGGCCCAGTCGGATTCGTAATCGAAGACCAACGCCACCGGCGCGGCACCCGTCCCGGCCTCCGAAGGCATCGCGGCCAGTTCCTGCGCCACCTGTTCCGCTTCTGCGAAGGCCTGCGCCGGGACCGAGTCAGGCCGCAGAAGGCCCGCATGCATCTGTTCCTGCGCGAAGGGGGCCTGGCGCCAGCGGAAATAGCACACCGCCTCGGCCCCATGCGCAAAGGCCTCCCAGGCCCAGAGCCGCGCCATTCCGGGCAAGGGATCGGGGTTGTAGGGCGCCCAGTTCACGGGCCCCGGCTGCTGCTCCATGATCCACCAGCGGCCCCGGCCCACGGCGCGGTAAAGGTCATGGTGGAAGGCCTGGAAATCCGGGTCGCCCTGGCGGACGAAGCGGCGCTTGTGCCCAAGCTCGGCGGGGATGCGGTCGGAGAGGAAGCCCAAGGGATAGCTGTCCCAGGACGCGATATCCAGGTCCGCACCCACGTCCCAATGGTCGAACTCCGTCACCGCGCCCATGAAATTGTGCGCCACCGGGGCGGCGGAGTGCTTGCGAATGATGTCGACCTGCAGCTTGTTGAAGCTGCGCACCTCTTCCGAGGCAAAGCGGCGGAAGTCCATCACGTGGCTGGGGTTCGGTTCGGTCACGGTCAGGTTCGGCAAGCCGATCTCGTGGAAGTCGCGGTATTCCATCGACCAGAACACGTTGCCCCAGGCCCGGTTCAGCGCCTCCGGCGACTGGTAGCGCCGGGCGAGCCAATCCTGGAACGCCGCCCGCGCCGCGTCGGAATAGGACAGGGTCGTTGCGTGGCAGGCGTATTCGTTGTCGGTCTGCCATGCGGCCACTGCCGGGTTCTTGCCGTAGCGCTCGGCCATCAGCGTCACGATCTTCGCACATTCGGCCGGGTAACCCCGGTGCGAGAAGTCATAGTGCCGACGCGAGCCGAAACCGCGCACCCGCCCCTCGGCATCGACGGCCAGCATGTCGGGATGCCGGTCCAGCATCCAGCGCGGCGGGGTGGCGGTGGGCGTGCCCAGCACCACCTTCAGCCCGCGCTTGCCCAGCGTGTCGATGGCGCGGTCAAGCCAGTCCCAGTCATACCGCCCCGGCTCCGGCT
>PNNE01000054.1 GCA_013824055.1 Rhodobacter sp.
GACTGGACGATCATCAACTGCCCGTCCTTCAAGGCCGACCCGGCCCGTCACGGCTGCCGGACCGAAACCGCCATCGTGCTGAACTTCGACGAAAAGACCGTGCTGATCGCGAACACCGCTTACGCGGGCGAGAACAAGAAGGCCGTCTTCACCGTCCTGAACTACCTCTTGCCCGAGAAGGGCGTCATGGCGATGCACTGCTCGGCCAACCATGCCATCGGCAATCCGGTCGACGCGGCGGTGTTCTTCGGCCTGTCCGGCACCGGCAAGACCACACTGTCCGCCAGCCCCGACCGCACGCTGGTCGGCGATGACGAACACGGCTGGTCCGACCGCGGCATCTTCAACTTCGAGGGCGGCTGCTACGCCAAGACCATCGACCTTTCCCCCGAGGCCGAGCCCGAGATCTATGCCACCACCCACCGCTTCGCGACCGTGGTGGAGAACATGGTTTTCGATCCCGAGACGATGGAATTGGACTTTTCCAACCGCAGCCTCACCGAAAACACCCGCTGCGCCTATCCGCTTGAAGCCATATCGAACGCCAGCGCCACCGGCCTTGGCGGCCATCCGCGCCACGTGGTCATGCTGACCTGCGACGCCTTCGGGGTTCTGCCCCCCATCGCACGGCTGTCCCCGGCGCAGGCGATGTACCACTTCCTCTCCGGCTTCACCTCCAAGGCCGCCGGGACCGAACGCGGCATCACCGAGCCGCAGCCGACCTTCTCGACCTGCTTCGGTGCCCCGTTCATGCCGCGCCGACCGGAAGTCTACGGCAAGCTGCTGCAGGCCAAGATCGCCAAGCACGGTGCCTCGTGCTGGCTGGTCAACACCGGCTGGACCGGCGGCGCCTATGGCACCGGCAAGCGGATGCCGATCAAGGCGACCCGCGCGCTTCTGGCCGCGGCGCTGGACGGCTCGCTGAACGGGGCCGAGTTTCGCAGGGACCCGAACTTCGGCTTCGAAGTCCCGGTCGAGGTCGAGGGCGTGGCGCATGCCCTTCTGGACCCGCGCCGCACCTGGGTCGATCCGAACGCCTATGATGCGCAGGCCCGCAAGCTGGTCGCGATGTTCCAGAAGAACTTCGCCCAGTACGTGCCCTTCATCGACGCCGACGTGAAGGCCGCCGCCATCGGCTGACCTCCTCGTTCGACTTCGTCTCCTCCTCGGTGGTCCCGGCGAGGAGAGGACGAAGTCATCGACGAGCGGCTAGGTCAGCGCCTGCCTGACCATGTTCAGCCCGGTGATGACCAGCAAACCCTGGGTCCAGCGCCGGAAGCGGGCCTGGTCCAGCCGGTCCTGCACCGCATAGCCCAGGAACAGCCCGGCCAGCGCCGGCACGCACAGCGCTGCCGAAAAGCCCAGGCTTTGCGCATTGGCGATCCCGGTCCCCAGGTGCGAGGCCAGCAGGGCTACCGCTCCGATCAGGAAGACCACCCCCTGTGCCCGGACCATTGTCACCTTGTCCGCCCCCGTCGACAGCAGCAGCACCAGCAAGGGCGGCCCCCAGATGCCCGAAACCCCGCCGTAAAGCCCGCCGATCACCCCCAGCCCCCACTCCGCCCGGTCCCGGTGATCCAGGTGGATCGCCAGACTGCGCCCCATCAGTTGCAGGGCGGCGAAGGCGGTGATCGGGATGCCCAGCATCAGCAGGTAGACCACCCGCGGGATCGCATCCGCAAAGGGGGCCGAGATCGCGATGCAGATCACCGTCGCCAGCAGGAACCTCCGGTAGGTTCGGGCTGTCCGGACCGCCGGACCCACGCCCTGCCGGAAAGCCTGGCTCAGGTTCGTCACCAGCGTGGGCAGGATCAACCCAGCCAGCGCCAGCTCCTGCGGCAGGAACACCGCAAAGGCCGAGACCAGGATCATCGGCATGGCAAAGCCCACCGCACCCTTCACGAAGCCCGCGAACAGCGTCACGGCAAGTGCCGCAAGGAAAGCGTTGACGGACAGCCCAGCAAAGACCAGATCGAACATGACTTGCCCTTTCCGCACCCTTGTGGCGCAATCACAGGCCAGACGATAGGCCCGGACCGGTGAACATCGAATGCTGCGCGGATTGATCCTTTCTGTCTGGCTTGCCATGCCCCTGCGGGCTGACCCTGCGCCGCCTGTGATCGACCCCTCGGTCGCCGCGTTGCAGCTCGGGGTCTTCTGCGCCCTGCAAGAGATGAACCAGCGCCCCGCACCCGGCACCCTGTCAGGCTGGATCCACGTTCCCGAGGGCGAGATCGACTTCCACTGGCCTGACCGCCAGATCGTCCCCGCCCAGATCGGCCTGGCCTTCGGGGTCAAGTCGCGCATGACCCCCGGCGTCTTTGCCAGCGGCGAGATGCGGGTCTATCGGCCCGGACGCACCACGCCCGAGACCTGGGACTCCACCTTCACCGACCTTTCCGACCAGTTCGGCTTCTTCCGCTTCGACCGCGAGGACGAGCTGATCCCCGGCACCTGGCGCTTCGAAGCCTGGGCTGGCGAAACCCGGCTTTATGCAGTCGAGTTCGAGGTCGTCCCCACGGCAGCCCTGCCCCGGATTGCCCAGGCCTGCGGGGCGATCTCGTGAATCCGCTGCGACATTTTCATGCGCCCTGATGATCCGGCTTGAAATCTTGTTGCTCTGCGGATGCGAAGGCGCTACCTCTTCGCAGGTGCAGAATCTCGCCGGAGCCGACCCATGCCTGACGGACAAGTCATGACCCAGACCCCGATCCTCGCCGACCTTCAGGCGCTGACCACCGCCGCCCTTCCCCAGGTCGAGGCGCTGTTCGCCGATGCGCGCGACCGGCTGAAAGCGCAGGTCTCCACCGACGGCAAGGTGTCGAACCAGGCGCTTGAGGCCCGGCAGTACCCGGCGCACGCCCTGGCCTGGCTTGCGACCTATGTCGAGGCGCTGCGCCAGCTGGACGCCTGGGCGGGGCGACTTGGCCAGGCGGGCCGTTTCGGCGAGATGGAGGCGCTGATCCTGCAGATCGGCTTCGGCGAATACCTGACCCAGATTTCGGGTGGCATCCCGATGAGCCAGACCGAATTCGCGCGCCTGTCGGACCTTGGTCTGACCTGGACCCCCGGACCGGCTGCCGCCAGACTGATGGCGCAGGGCAACACCGCCGAAGCGCGCCACGCGCTTGTCGCCCTGATGCGGGACAACCACGGTCGGGCGACCTTCGGGGCCACCGGCCTTGACGACGAGCTGGAGATGATCCGCGACCAGTTCCGCCGCTATGCCGACGAAAAGGTCATCCCCCGCGCGCATGACTGGCACCTGAAGGACGAGCTGATCCCGATGGAGGTGATCCGGGACCTTGCCGAAATGGGCGTCTTCGGCCTGACCATCCCGGAAGCCTACGGCGGCTTTGGCCTGTCCAAGGCCTCGATGGTCGTCGTCTCGGAAGAGCTGTCGCGCGGCTACATCGGCGTCGGATCGCTTGCCACCCGGACCGAAATCGCCGCCGAGCTGATCCTCTGCGGCGGCACCGAAGAGCAGAAGGCCAAGTGGCTGCCCGGCCTTGCCTCCGGCGAGATCTTGCCGACCGCCGTCTTCACCGAACCCAACACCGGCTCTGACCTCGGCAGCTTGCGGACGCGGGCCAGGAAGGACGGGGATGACTGGATCATCACCGGCAACAAGACCTGGATCACCCACGCCGCCCGCACCCATGTCATGACCGTCCTGGCCCGCAGCGTCGAGGGCACCACCGACTACCGGGGCCTGTCGCTGTTCCTTGCCGAAAAGACCCCCGGCACCGACGAGACTCCCTTTGTCGACGCAGGGCTCTCGGGCGGCGAGATCGAGGTGCTCGGCTACCGCGGCATGAAGGAATACACCGTCAACTTCGACGACTTCCGGGTCGACGGGGCGAACCTTCTGGGCCAGGTCGAGGGTCAGGGCTTCAAGCAGCTGATGCAGACCTTTGAATCCGCCCGCATCCAGACCGGGGCCCGCGCCATCGGCGTCGCGCAATCGGCGCTGGAAACCGGGATGCAATACGCCCTGGACCGCAAGCAGTTCGGCAAGAGCCTGATCGAATTCCCCCGGATCGAATCCAAACTGGCGATGATGGCCGTGGAAATCATGATCGCCCGGCAGCTGACCTACTTCGGCGCCTGGCAAAAGGACCACGACAAGCGCTGCGATCTTGAGGCCGGGATGGCCAAGCTGCTTGGCGCCCGCGTCGCCTGGGCCAGTGCCGACAACGCGCTGCAGATCCACGGCGGCAACGGCTTTGCGCTGGAATACCGGATCAGCCGCATCCTTTGCGACGCCCGCATCCTGAACATCTTCGAAGGGGCGGCCGAGATCCAGGCTCAGGTGATCGCGCGGCGCCTGCTGGAGTAAGGGATTGATTTGCCGACCATCCGGCCT
>PNNE01000194.1 GCA_013824055.1 Rhodobacter sp.
AACAGCGCGTTGACGAAGGCCAGCACCGTGTTCAACCCGATCAGCCAGGTCGGCGCCTTCCACGGCCGCTCCATGTGGGCGCTGTCGATGCGGTGGATCCAGCCGGCATTCAGGTTCAGGAAGTTGAACAGGATGTAGCCGACGTTCGAGATCGCAAGCACGTAGAAATACCCGCCCGCATCCGAAGCCAGCGCCAGCAGGAACACGTTGAACACCACGTCGGTCCACATCGCGTTGCGCGGCGCACCGTGGCTGTTGACCTGGCCCAGGTACTTCGGCAGCCAGCCATCGCGCGCGCCCTGGTACAGCGTGCGCGACGATCCCGCCATTGCGGTCATGATCGCCAGGAACAGGGCGATGATCATCAGGATCACGAAGATCTGCGTGACCACAGGGCCTCCGCCGATCATGTTGCCAAGGGCCTCGCCCACGCCGGAGCCGTCAACGATACCCGGTTGCGTCATCCCGTCCTGCCCAAGGTAGCCCTGGAACGAGAACGGGATCAGGAAGAAGAACACGATACACAGCAGGCCCGAGTAGAAGATCGCGCGGAACGTGTCGCGCTTGGGGTCCTTCAGTTCGCGGGTATAGCAGACCGCGGTCTCGAAGCCGTAGGTCGACCAGGCCGCGATATACATGCCGCCCAGGAACAGCGTCCAGCCGCCGACGTTCCAGGACCCATCCTCTCCCGCATTCGGCGGGGTCAGGCTGGTGACGTTCATCCAGTCGATCGACCCGGTCAGGATCGGCACCAGGCCGACAAGGAACAGCGGGATCAGCACGATCAGCGCCAGCCACTTCTGCGCCGAAGCGGTCGAGGCGATGCCGCGTTCCTGGATCATCAGGATGATCAGCATCAGCACCACGCCGATCAGGAAGGTCGAGTTGAAGTGCAGCGTGCCCAGGCCAGGTATGGTGAGCTGGAACGCCTCATAGACGCGGAACCAGGGCGTCAGCGCCTCGACCCCGGCACTGCTGGCGACCGCCTGGATCGCCTGCTCGGCTGTCACGCCGGCGTTTGCGGCCATGTAGGCCACGACAGCCTCGCTGTCGGCGGTGAAGCTGCCGATGTTGGCCGATACCCAATCCGCCACCATCTGGCTTTCGGCCAGCGGGATCGGGAACAGCGCATTCAGGATGTAGCCCGCCGCAATGGCGCAGCCCAGGGACAGCACCGGCGACCAGGCGAACCAGTTGCACCACACGGACAAGGGCGCAATCAGCTTGGAATAGCGCAGCCAGGCCGTCGCGCCATAGACCGAGGTGCCACCCGACTTGTTGCCGAACATCCCGGCCATTTCGGCATAGGTGAAGCTTTGCGAAAACCCCATCAGCATGGACAGGATCCAGACCACGAAGGCATATTGTCCCACGGTCCCGGCGATCCCGCCGATCGAGAACAGCACCAGGGGCGGCACACCAGCCGCGACCCAGAAGGCGCCCTTCCAGCTTAACGCACGGACCATCTGGCCCGATCCGGTTTCAGTCGTCATTCCCTCTCTCCTGTCATACGGACAGACCTGCCTTGGGCTTATTCCCTGCCCGTCTTGCCGGATGTCCTGTTGGGTGTTCGCGTCGGATTGTCGTGAGGTGTCGTCCGCTCCTCAGCCTTTCGCCATCCGGCGCAGAATCGTCTCAGGCGGGCGTTCCCTGCGGCCTGATGTCGCAAGCAAAGCACGGCCTTTCACGCAAGGCGAGAAAAATTTCATCAAAGCGAATATTTGTTTCCCGAAAGGTCAAATCGCGCCGACCTGGCCCGCAAGCGACCAAAAAACATGCAAGGGGAACATCGCACTGCGTCCGGCCGGGACAGGACACCAGGCGGTTACGCGGACAACCGGCACAGGTGCAACAATGACAAGAGGCCCCGGACGCTGCCGGGGCCACTTTTCGATCTGTCACCCGCCTCAGTTCTTCAGATAGCTTTCCATCGAATCTTCCAGCGCGTCCTTCCACGGAGTGTGATGGACCGGCGCCATCGTGCCGGTGATCACCGACTTGTAGGCGTTGTTGCGGAAGGCCATGATGTCCTGCTTCTTGTGTTCCTTCCACTCGAAGAAGGCCTCGCAGGCGCCGTCGACGTCAAAGGACGGATAGTCCGTCTCGGCGATCAGCTCCTTCACGTAATCGCCCTGATAGTGGATCGCGTCATGGGCGTCCTGGCCTGCATCCTCGCCCGCAATGCGGTCGGCCACATCCTTCAGCAGCACCGCCTTGTCGGTCGGGATCCTGATCTTGCCCATGATCGCGTCACGAATCCACCAGGCCTGCGCGTCGAACATGTTGAAGGTGAACCACTGGTCCTGCATGCCGATGTAGAACAGCTTCGGGTTGTGCACCCAGGCCACGCCTTTATACAGGTCCGTGGTCGCCAGCCGGTTCGCCGTCTTCAGCCGCAGGTCGTCGGGCAGGAAGGGGAAGTGGTGCTTGTAGCCGGTGCACAGGATGATCGCGTCGATCTTCTTGCTGGTCCCGTCCGCGAAATAGGCCGTGGTCTCGTCCACCCGTTCCAGCTTCGGGACTTCCTTCCAGTTCGACGGCCAGTTGAACCCCATCGGGGCGTTGCGGTAAGCCACCGTGATCGACTTCGCGCCATATTTCCAGCACTGCGACCCGATGTCCTCGGCCGAATAGGACGACCCCAGCAGCAACAGGTCCTTGCCCGCAAACTCGCGCGCGTCGCGGAAGTCGTGGGCATGCAGCACGCGGCCGTTGAACTTGTCGAAGCCGGGGTATTCCGGCACGTTCGGCACGCTGAAGTGCCCGGACGCGACGATCACATGGTCGAAGTCCTCGTCGTACATCCGGTCGGCCTTCAGGTCGTGCGCGGTGACGGTGAAATTCCCCTTGTCCTCGTTGTACTTGACCATCCGCACCGTGGTAGAGAACCGGATCCAGTCGCGCACGCCCGCCTTCTTCACCCGGCCCTCGATATAGTCGAACAGCACGGCGCGCGGCGGGTAGCTGGCGATCTGCTTGCCGAAATGCTCTTCAAAGGAATAGTCGGCGAATTCCAGCCCCTCTTTCGGGCCGTTCGACCACAGGTAGCGATACATGCTGCAATGCACCGGCTCGCCATGCTCGTCCAGGCCCGTGCGCCAGGTGTAATTCCACAAGCCGCCCCAGTTGGCCTGCTTCTCGAAACAGACAACCTCGGGGATGTCTTCGCCCTTCGCCCTGGCCGACTGGAACGCGCGCAGCTGCGCAAGGCCGGACGGCCCCGCTCCGATGACGGCAACTCTCTTCTTCATGGTCAACCTCCGGATGGTGAGTCTCTTATGACGCGACGGGCGCGCTGGTTTTTCGCAAGCCTAGGGGCATGGTTGCGCCTGTGTCAAATCTTCTTCCTGTCGGTAAACAGCGCCGCCCTCGGGAACGCATGGTCCCGGGGGCGTCCTTGCAACTTCTGCATGAAACTTAAGCGCACGCCGCGCTAGCGGGCAATGGTCACAGTGCAGTGCGCGCGCGTCGCGACTTCGCTGGCGACACTGCCCAGGACCAGCCGCTGCAACCCGCGCTTGTCGCCGGTTCCCATGACGATGTGGCCATAGCCGTTCTGTTCGGCATAGGCGATGATCGCAGGGGCGGCCTCGCGCGCGACGACCTCGACCGTGCCGACATCGACCGCGCCGTTGCTTTTCGCCAGCGCCTCGGCATCGGCCATCAGCTTGTTCACCTGCTCTGAGGTCCAGTGGCTGATTGTCGGACCCCGCGCGCCGCCGTGGGCGATGTTGACGACGCAGATCGTCAGATGACCGCCGGTCGCCTTGGCAACCTCCGCCGCCTGAACGACTCCGACCGTGGCGTGATCGCTGCCGTCGGTGGGGCAAAGAATCTTGGCTGTCATGATGTCCATTCCCTTCGCTGCTGTCTGGACACAACCAACCATCAAGCGGCACAATCGGCTTTGACCTGCGTCAAGAAAGTTCACCCGCAGGCAAAACAATCGGAGCCCGCCATGCAGCCCATCGACCCCAAGGACCGCCGGATCGCCAATATTCACCAGGCCCGCTTCACCCCCTTTGTCTATCCGGACGGCGTGGCCCTGGGGGATACGGTTCTGCAACTGGACGACAGTCAGCCCCTGGGCACCGGTTTCCATGTCTACCGCATGCCCCCCGGCATGACGACGCGCGGCCACCGCCACAACGGGCACGAACAGTTCCTGATCCTGGAGGGCGAGCTGCACGAAAGCGACGGCACCATCCTGCGCGCCGGGGACCTGGTGTTCTATCGCGACGGCACCGAGCACAATTCCTTCACCCCGAACGGCTGCCTTCTGGCCGTCCACATCGCCGGGCCGGAAACGCCGATCGAACCGGGACTGCCCTGACAACCCGCGTCCGCTCTCTCCACGGGG
>PNNE01000380.1 GCA_013824055.1 Rhodobacter sp.
ATGGCGCACCAATACCTGGTCACCGACGACATCCCCGAGATCATGGAGATCCTGAAATCGGGCCGCGAGTTCCCGCATGTCATGGACCCCGGCGGAGAATCCTACCTGCGCCAGGAGGGCCGCGGTCTCTGCATCGGCTTTTATGAAAAGCCCTGCGAACCCTGGGCCGTGGACGGAACGCCCTGGACCTTCGGCCACGAGCTGCTGAACGAACAGTTCGACAAGATCGAGGACTCGGTCACCTTCGCCTACCGGCGTTTTCCCGTGCTGGAACGCACTGGCGTCAAGCGGGTGATCCACGGGCCTTTCACCTTCGCCCCCGACGGCAACCCGCTGATCGGCCCGGTGCAGGGCCTGCGCAACTACTGGTCGGCCTGCGCGGTGATGGCGGGCTTTTCCCAGGGCGGCGGCATGGGCCTGGCGCTGGCGCAGTGGATGATCGAGGGCGAGGTCGAGCGTGACCCGCGCGGCTTTGACGTCAGCCGCTTCGGGACCTGGACCACGCCGGGCTACACCGTCCCGAAGGTGATCGAGAATTACCAGATGCGCTTCTCGGTCGGCTACCCGAACGAGGAACGCCCCGCCGCCCGCCCCTTCCGCACCACCCCGATCTACGACATCAACGACAGGCTGGGCGCGGTCTGGGGTCAGCAATACGGGCTGGAAGTGCCGAACTACTACGCCCTGCCCGGCGAGCCGCGCTATGAGACGCCGACCTTCAAACGCTCCAACGCCTGGGAGGCGACGCGGGCCGAAGTGCTGGCGGTCCGCGAAGCCGTCGGCATCAACGAGTTGCAGAACTTCGGCAAATACGCGGTCACCGGACCCAACGCGCGGGCCTGGCTGGACCGGATCATGGCTGGCCGCATCCCGCAGCCGGGGCGGCTGTCGCTGACCCCGATGCTGGCCCATTCCGGCAAGATCATCGGCGACTTCACCGTCTCGTGCCTGTCCGAGACCGAGTTCCAGCTGACCGCCAGCTACGGCGCGCAGGGCTGGCACGCGCGCTGGTTCGAGCAGAACGCGATGGAGGGCGTGCGGGTCGACAACATCTCGGACGCGCGGTCGGGCTTCACCATTGCCGGTCCCAGGTCGCGTGAGCTTTTGTCCCGCGTCACCCGCTCCGATGTCGGTGCCGAGGCGTTCAGGTTCATGGACGTCAAGCGGATGACCGTGGGGATGGCCAACTGCATCGTCCAGCGCGTGAGCTACACCGCCGACCTGGGCTACGAGATCTTCACCGACCACATGTCGGTCCGCCAGCTCTGGGACACGCTTTGGGCCGCCGGTCAGGACCTGGGCATCCGTCCCTTCGGGATGCGGGCGATGATGTCGCTGCGGCTGGACAAGTGGTTCGGCTCCTGGGGGCGCGAGTTCAGCCCCGACTACACGCCTGCGGAAACCGGGCTGGACCGGTTCATCGCCTGGAACAAGCCCGCCGACTGGATCGGCAAGGCCGCTGCCACGAAGGAACGGGCCGAGGGCCCGACCCGCAAACTGGTGCCGATCGTGGTCGACGCCAGCGACGCCGACGTCGTGGCCTGGGAGCCGATCTGGCTGGACGGCGCGGTCGTGGGCTGGTGCACCTCGGGCGGCTACAGCCACTGGACCGGCAAGTCGGTGGCGCAGGGCTTCATTCCCGCCGACCGCGTGCAGGACGGGCTGGCCCTGGAGGTCGAGATCCTGGGCGAGCGTCGCAAGGCCCGCGTCCACCTCGCGCCGCTGTGGGATGACGGCGGGCGGATGCGCGCTTGACGTAGCGTCACGCCGCGCTTGACAACCGCACCTGCCGGGATGGAGCATTGTTCATGCGCCCCACTGTCCACATCCTTGTGCTTGCTGCCGGAGCGTCCTCGCGGATGCGCGGGGCCGACAAGCTGTTGCAGACAGTCAAGGGCCGGCCAATCCTGCGGCTGGTGGTCGAGACGGCCCTTGCCAGCGGTGCCCCGGTCCTTGTCACCCTGCCCCCGGCAGCCGAGGCGCGGCGTGCGGCGGTCGCGGATCTGCCGGTCAGGGTGGTGGACATCCCGGATGCAGCGCAGGGCATGTCGAGGTCCATCGTGCGGGGAGTTTTCGCGATCAGCGAGCCTGGCCCGGAAGACGCGCTGATGATCCTGCCCGCCGACATGCCCCTGTTTTCCGCGAAGGCCCTGGCTGACCTGGTCTCGCGGGCGCGGGCCGAGCCCGAGCTGATCTGGCGCGGCGGCACTGTGGATGGCACTCCGGGTCATCCTGCGATCATCCCGCGCGACCTCTGGCCCGAGCTTGCCGCCATCACCGGGGACGAGGGTGGCCGTTCGGTGCTGACGCGCCACGCCGACCGGGTCCGGCTGGTGCCCCTGCCCGGCAAGATGGCGACGCTGGACCTGGACACGCCAGAGGACTGGACCGCCTTTCGCAGCCGCCCGACGCCCCTAGCCTGAGACCAGCACCCGCGCCTCGTGCGCCTTCAGCGACAGACGCGCGGCCGGAAAGCCTGTCGCCTCCAGCCCGAGTTCGGGGAAAAGGGCCAGAACTTCCGTGCGGGCCGCGTCCTCCAGCGCGTTTAGGCTGCGTTCGGCCGGCTGGAAGCTTTCGGTCCAGATCCCCTCCGACAGCACGATCTCATGCCGATCGAACAGGATATGGACATAAGTCACCCCGTCTGCCGGCAGGATGCGCGACACCTCGGCCAGGCCGATCAGATGCCGTGCCGGGACCAGGACTTCGCTTTCGCCGAAGTAGATCTCGGCCCGGGCGCCTTCGACCAGCACGCGATGCTGCGGGGAAAGCATGATGCTGCGGTCCGGACCAGAGCTGCCCAACGCCCCCGCACCGATCAGGACAGGTTGCAGTTCGGGGCGGGCCTGCAAGTCGACCTTGCTGAGCCTGCGACGGCCCACCCAGCGCAGCGGCTGCAGACCGTTGTCGCGCGTCACCACCATGTCGCCTGCTGCCAGCGTCTCGACCGGGACCGGCCCTTCGGCGGTCAGAATCCGGGTGCCCGCCGTGAAGCAGACGATCACCAGGTTCTCGATGTCGGTGAAGTTCAGCGTGCCAAGCAGCGTGATCCCGTCGGCCGCGAAGAAGGTGATTGTCCCGTTCTCGGCGTTCAGCGGATCATAGACCAGGTCGATCCGCGCCCAGCCGAACCCGGTGATATCCACCCGCAGCGTGTCGTTGTCGACGCCGCCCCCACCGCCGAAGACAGTCTCGGACCCGGTGACATCGGCAAAGGCGGCCGAGATCAGATCGCGGTCGTCGCCGCCAAAGATCGAGTCCGACCCAAGCCCGCCATAGAGGACGTCATTGCCACCCTCGCCGCTGATGACGTCGTTGCCCTCGTCACCGTAAATCGTATCGGCATCGTTGCCCGACCAGATGGTGTCGCCGCCAGCGCCGCCATAGATCAGATTCAGGCCCGAGAGCACCGAGCCCGAAACGTCGTCGATGGTGTCATCCCCGGCGCCACCATAGACCGTGTCACTGCCCGCGCCGAAGATCAGCAGGTCGCTTCCATCGCCGCCATAGACCAGGTCGGCCCCTTCGCCTGCGTCGACGCTGTCATTGCCCAGCCCGCCGAAGATCTGGTCCGCCGCATCGCCGCCCAGCAGAGTGTCGTTGCCGGCATCGCCGTAAAGCGTGTCCTGGTCGGCCCCGCCATAGACCAGGTCATCCTCGGTGCCGCCATAGATCAGGTCGTTCTCGACTCCGCCGTACAGCGTGTCGTTGCCCGCCTCGCCCGACAGGGTGTCGCGACCTTCATCGCCGTAAAGCAGATCCTCGCCAAGCCCGGCTTGCAGGAAGTCGTCGCCCAGGCCGCCAGAGACCGTGTCGTCGTCCGCCGTGGCGACGGTTTCGGGGATAGTCGTGAAATGGATGTCCGAAACCAGAATTGCCTGCTGCGAACCGGTTGTGCCTGCATCGCCGTACTGGATGACGATCGAGGCGACCGGACCTGGAATGTTGTAAAGGATCGATCCAGTCACCAAATTCGGCGTGGTGTTGAACCCGTTCGGAACACCCGGTTGCGGAACGGCCGTGACGGTGTTCCCGGTCTGCACCAGCTGGGCCGAGCCGACAGTGATGGTCACCGGAAGCAGATTGCCGAACGCGTCGTAGGCGGTGACGGTGACCGTGTCGCGGAAACCAGCAGCAGTGGCCGACGTGTCGACGTCCGAGATGCGGAAGAAGACATTGCTGACCTGATCGGTCACACCCGATCCGGCAGGGGCCGAGAAGTCGATGGTGACTTCGGAAACTCCCGCGCCGCCAGTTCGGTACAGCACACCCGCCGATGTGGTATCGAAGCTGCGTCCGTCTGGAAAATCGGCGGTACCGACATAGATCGGAACGGATGCGCCGCCGCCTGGAACAT
>PNNE01000280.1 GCA_013824055.1 Rhodobacter sp.
TCTGGTACTGCTGCTTGAGGTAGTTGAAGAAGGGATGCGTCTCCCACAGGGGGTTCTGGAAGCGGCGGTCCTTGGGGTTCGGGTCGGGGGGCGCCTTGAACTCGCCCTTCGCAAGGGTCTGTTGCGCCTCGACATAATGCTTCAGCGTCTTGCCCCAGTAGTTCACCTGATGCTCGACCACCTTGGCAGGGTTCGAGACCATCTCGGCGAAATAGGCGGCGGCGGCCTTCATGTAGACGTCGGGGGCGGGACCGTGCAGGGACGGGTCGACGTGGCGGCGATGGGTCATGGCCGCGGTCAGGCGCTTTGACAGTTCCTCAACCTTTGCAAGGTTAGCATTCAGGCGCTCGGCCCGCTCGGCCCGCTCGGCCGGAGTGGGGGTGCCGGAACCCTGCGCAATGTTTTCTGTTGTCATGCTAACCATTCCCCCTTATCTTCGCCGCAGTGCAGCATGGCGATGCATCACCTGTGCCGCCATGAGACATCCGCCCGCCCGGGGCAAGGAGATGTAATGAAGTATATGTTCACCTATGACCTGATGGAAAGTGCCCGCAACACGAATGAGTGGTTGGGCGCCTCGGCCAGGGCCTTTGCCAGTTATCCGGCGTTCGCGATGTCGATGAACCCGCTGCTGCCGCTGTTGGCCGCCTGGGGCGATGTGACCGAACGCAGCTTCAGCCGCATGATCACCAAACCCGACTGGGGCATAAGGTCGATCGTCGGCCCGGACGGAACCGACCACCTGGTGGACGTGAACCCGATCGTGGAAAAACCCTTCGGCAGCCTGATGCAGTTCTTCGTGCGCAGACGGGCGCCGATGGCGCGCAAGGTGCTGCTGGTCGCGCCGATGTCGGGTCACTATGCGACGCTCCTGAGGTCAACGGTGGCATCCTTGCTGCCCGACGCCGACGTTTTCGTGACGGATTGGCACAATGCGCGCGACATTCCGGTCAGCGCGGGCAAGTTCGATATCGAGGATTATACGCTGTACCTGGCCGAGTTCATGAAGGTCATGGGCCCCGACACGCATGTGATTGCGATCTGCCAGCCGGTGCCGCTGGCGTTGGCGGCCACCGCCTATCTTGCGGCCGAGGATCCGGCCGCGCAGCCGGCCTCGCTGATCCTGGTCGGTGGTCCGGTCGATCCCGATGCCGCCGCGACCGAGGTGACCGACTTCGGCCGCCGGGTGACGATGGGACAGCTGGAGCATCTGGCGATCCAGCGCGTCGGCTTCAAGCACAAGGGCGCGGGGCGGCTGGTCTATCCGGGCCTGCTGCAGCTGCAAAGCTTCATCACCATGAACGCCGAACGGCACGGCAAGGCGTTTTCCGAACAGATCTTGCGGGCCGCGCGGGGCGAATCCAAGGACCTGGACGCACACAATCGCTTCTACGACGAATATCTGGCCGTGATGGACATGACGGCCGAGTTCTACCTGTCGACGGTCGAGCGCATCTTCAAGAACCGCGAGATTGCCCGGAACGACTTCGTGGTGGCGGGCCGCAAGGTCGACATGGGTGCCATCACCAAGGTCTCGGTGATGACGGTCGAGGGGGCGAATGACGACATTTCCGCGCCGGGCCAGTGCGTTGCGGCGCTGAACCTGCTGACCGGGTTGTCGGACGACAAGAAGGGCCACCACCTGGAACCCGGCGCGGGCCATTATGGCATCTTCGCAGGCAAGAGCTGGCGGTTGAACATCCGGCCCCTGGTGTTGAGCTTCATCGACCGCGCGGCGGGAAAGCCCAAGGCAAAGATCACGCTGGCTTCGGCGCAGTAGGCTCGGAACGCCGCTCGTCGTCGACTTCGTCGCTCCTCGCTGGGCAGGCTGCCAGGCCTGCGCCGGGATGACTACCTGAGCATCAGCGTCGGCAGGCGGCCCGCAAGGAAGGTCTGCAGCAGGTTGGTGACAGCCTCGGGCTGCTCAAGCTGCGGCAGATGTCCGGCTTCGGCAATGATCTCGAGACAGCCCTGCGGCATCATCGCGGCCAGGAACTCGGCGCGGCGGCGGGGGACGAGCGTGTCGCTTTCGCCCGCGATGATCATCGTCGGCACATGCACCTTGCGCAGAGTCTTCTGCTGGTCCGGGCGGCGCTGCAGAACCCGCAGGTGACGCTGGAACTGGATCGGACCCAGGGTTTCCGCCATGTCCATCACCAGCGCCATCACCTCATCCCGCCAGGGGGCGTCATGCAGGGCAGTCGCCGGCAGCAATTGCGCCATGCAGGCCGCAAGGTGCCCGGTCTTGGCCGCAACGATCAGCGCCTCCAGCGCCGCGGCGCGATGTGGCGTTTCGGGGATCGGGTCGGTCGCGACAAGGGCGATGCGGCTCACCGCCTCGGGGCGCTTGCGCATCAGCTCGATGGCGATGTTGCCGCCAAGGCCGTGGGCGACAAGCGCGAAGCGCGCCGGCAGATGCGGCGCGATGTCGGCGGCGATCCTTTCGACGCTGTCGCCAAGGCCCGGGTTCAGCAGGACAACCGGCCGGTCGGCGCCCAGCCGGGCAAGCTGCGGCATGAAGCTGCGCGCATCCGCCATGAAGCCGGGGATCAGGACAACCGGCTCGACCGGAGTCGGATTGCGAAGGACGACTAGGTTCACGGCGCGGGCCTTCTGCGCAGGGTTTCTGCAAGCAGCGTTCCTGTTCTTTCCTTGAGGGTATCTTACAAGCCTATGGTTTCAAAGCCGGAATTGTTCAGCCTGCGGCTGATCGGCGGAAAGGCCACATCAGCGGATGTTCGAAACCTTCAAGCCGGGGGTTTCCTCGACCGGCAGCGCCTCACGCGCGCGCAGCACGTCCTCGATCGCTTCGGTGATCATCGCAAGGCAGGGCGGGGTCGAGAACCGGTGGTCGGCATCCTTGACCAGCGTCAGCCGCAGGTCGGGGCTGGAGATCTGGTGGAAAAGCGAGATGGCGACCGTCGGCGGCACATCCACATCGGCGCTGCCCTGCAGCAGACGTACCGGCATGTGCAGGTGCAGAGGGCCGTTCATCACCAGGTTCAGCCGCCCGTCCTCGATCAGGCGCAGGGTGATCGGATAGGGTTCGTCGGCATAATCCGAGGGGCGAAGGAACAGGCCCTCTTCCAGCAGCGTCGTGCGTTCGGCCAGGGTGAACTCGGCCTCCCACATCCGTTCGGTGAAGTCGGGGGCGGCGGCGATGCCGACAAATCCCGCGATGCGAGGGCCAAGGTCACGGGCCAGCAGAGCGCGATCCAGCCGCCCATCGACGAGCCGACCAGGATCTGCGGACCTTCGGTCAGCACGTCGATGACGGCGGCGGCATCCTCACGCCAGTCAGAGATCGCGCCGTCGACGAAGGCCCCGTGCGACAGGCCGTGGCCGGAATAGTCGAAGCGCAGGAAGGCGCGGCCCGCAGCCTCGGCCCAGGCTTGCAGGGCCTGGGCCTTGGAGCCGGACATGTCGGAGCGGAAACCGCCAAGAAAGACCACGCCCGGCCCTTTGCCGGGGGTCTGGTGATAGGCGATGTGGCGGCCCTGCGGGGTGGTGAGAAAGGTTGTCATCCGGGAAAGATAGCAATCGTCAGGGCGTTTCGTCAGGGCGGCTGCAACCGACGGGCGAAGAACCGCGCATGGCTTGACTTCGCGAGGGCGCGGGGGCATCAAGCGCGCCGACATAACCCGCAACCGGGCGTTTCGTAGGCGCCAAACTGACGAGGAGCAGGCCCATGAGCCAGATTTCCCTGACATTTCCCGACGGCAACCAGCGGTTCTATGACGCGGGCGTGACGCCTGCCGAAGTGGCGGCCAGCATTGCCCCGTCGCTGGCAAAGGCCTCGATCTCGGCGCAGGTGAACGGCAGGCACTGGGACCTGGCCTGGCCGATCCCGGGCGATGCCACGATCAGCCTGAACACGATGAAGGACGAGGCCCCGGCGCTGGAACTGATCCGGCACGACCTGGCGCATATCATGGCCCGCGCGGTGCAGGAGATCTGGCCGGATGTGAAGGTGACCATCGGCCCGGTGCGCGACTACGGCTGGTTCTATGACTTCGACCGGGAGGAGCCGTTCACGCCGGAAGACCTTGGGGCCATCGAGGCGCGGATGAAGCAGATCATCAACGCGCGCGAGCCGGTGCGGACGGAAGTCTGGCCGCGCGAGAAGGCGGTGGAGTATTACCGGGGCCGTCACGAAGGCTTCAAGCTGGAACTGATCGACCGCATCCCCGAGGGCGAGGACCTGCGGATGTACTGGCACGGGGACTGGCAGGATCTGTGCCGGGGCCCGCACCTTCAGCACACCGGGCAGGTGCCGGCCGATGCGTTCAAGCTGACCCATGTCGCCGGGGCCTACTGGCTGGGCGACG
>PNNE01000310.1 GCA_013824055.1 Rhodobacter sp.
GCGACGGTAATCGTCGTCTCGGCCGAGGCCACGCCCGCAAGCGCGACAAGGGCCGTTGCACCCATAAGGGCGCGAAGCGTCTTGGTCATGTAATCCTCCCTGGATCAGCGTATGAGCAAATCATCGCCTGCTGGGTAAATGCTCACACTTGGGCCGGTGTCGTCAAGCCCCCTCTTCCGCCGCATCTGCGAAGGTCAGGGCCGGGCCAGCAGCGCCCGCGCGCTGGGCTCGTCGGTCACGAGTCCGTTGATTATCCGGGACTTGATGGCGGCATGGATCGCCGGAACCTTGGATGCACCCGCAGCAATTCCGATCGAGGGCCGGGCAAGATTCTGCGCGACCCGCACCCCCCCGGTCCGCCGGTTGGTGCCAAGGTCCAGGTAGCGCCCCTCCGAATCGAAGACCCAGCCCGCCACTTCACCCGAGGCGCCGGCGGCCTGCATCTCGTCCAGCTCGTCGCGGCTGACGAAACCATCGGCCAGCAGCGGCGCATCGTTCGACATCTGGCCCACGCCCACGAAAACCACATCGGCGGCCTTTGCCAGTTCCACCACCTTCTGCACCGGGCCCAGGCGGTGGAAGGCAGCGTTCTCCTCGGGCGTGGGGCTGATCACCGGCACCGGCATCGGATAATGCGGCGCGCGGACCTTGTCGGCGATCCGCATCACCACGTCGAAGAAACTGGCCGAACCATCGGGCGCAATGTTGCCGATGAGGCTGACGAGCCGATGCTGCGGCGCCTCCATCTCGACCATCGCGTCGACCATTCCGCGCATCGCCCGGCCCGTCCCCAGCGCGATGACCAAAGGCTCCGGCATCCGCAGGAAGCGCTCCAGCTCGGCCGCCGCAGCCGGAGCGATGGCGCGCACCGGGTCGCCTCCCGCCCCAAGGCTGGGGGCGACGCGGACCCGGCCCAGGCCGAAGCGGTCGCGAAGCGCGGCCTCCAGGTCCAGGCAAGCGCCGATCCGGTGGTTCAGCCGCACATGGATCAGGCCTTCCACCATCGCCCGGCTGACCAGGCGTTGTGCCCGCTGGCGACTTACCCCCAGTTCGGTGGCGATCTGGTCCTGCGTCATCCCCGCGACATAGTAAAGCCAGCCCGCACGGGCCGCCTCGTCCTGCAATGTCGGCTCGACGCTCATGCCACTTGCCTGCCCAGACTGGGCGCAATCTGGAAGAAGTCGGCAAAGCTGACAAGCCTGCGGTGGGGCAGGGCATCGTCCGGCTCTTTCGGGGTGCCCGGACCAAGGTGGCTTCCCCCGACAAAACGCCAGACGGTCATCCCCGCCGCAAGGCCCGCGCGGATGCCGGTCAGGCTGTCCTCGATCACCAGGGTCCGCTCCGGGGCGGCGCCCATCCTCCCGGCGGCGTGAAGAAACAGGTCTGGCGCCGGCTTGCCGCGCGCGACAAGAGTCGAAGTGAAGACGCGGTCAACCACCAGGTCGCTCAGGCCCACAAGCTTCAGCGACATCTCCACCCGGCGGGGCGACGAGGAGGTGGCGACGCAGAACGGAACGCCGATGGTTTCCAGAACCTCGCGGACATGCGGCACGATGGTCAGCTCTTGCTGGAAGGCGGCCAGCAGTGCCTCGCGGTACTGCGCCTCGAAGTCGGGCGGCAGGTCCAGCCCGAATTCGCGCCGGATCGTCTCCATCACCACGGGGTAGCTGCGGCCCAGGAAGTTGCGCTCGACGTAGGGCAGGTCGATGGACAGCCCCAGGCGCAGGAGCTCGGCCACCAGCATCCGGGCGCTGATGATCTCGCTGTCGATCAGCACGCCGTCGCAGTCGAAGATGACAAGGTCGAACTCGGTCATGCGCCTAGGCGTAGCGCATGGCGTGGACTAAAGGTAGCCCTGTGAGCGGAAGCTCAGCTCACGGCTTTTGCCGATGATCAGGTGGTCGTGCAGCGTGAGGCCAAGCGCCTCGCAGGCGTCCTTGACCTGCTGGGTCATGGAAAGGTCGGCGTCCGAGGGCGTGGGGTCGCCCGAGGGGTGGTTGTGGACCAGGATCAGCGCGCTGGCGTTCAGCTCCAGCGCCCGCTTGACGATCTCGCGCGGGTAGACCGGGACATGATCGACAGTGCCCCTGGCCTGTTCCTCATCGGCGATCAGCACGTTCTTGCGGTCCAGGAAAAGGACGCGGAACTGTTCCGTCTCTCGATGCGCCATCGTGGTGTGGCAGTAGTCGAGAAGCGCATCCCACGAGGACAGGATCGGCTTCTGGATCACCCGCGCCCGCATCATCCGCTGCGCGGCGGCCTCGACCAGCTTCAGCTCAAGCACCACGGCGGGACCGGCACCCTTGACCATCTGCAGACGCGCCGGGGAGGCGGTGATGACCCGGTTGAAATCGCCGAAGGTGTCGAGGAGCAGCCGCGCCAGTGGCTTGACGTCCTGGCGGGGAATGGCGCGGAAAAGGACGAGTTCCAGCAGCTCGTAATCCGGCAGCGCCGCGCCCCCGCCTTGCAGGAAGCGGTCGCGCAGGCGCTGGCGGTGGTCGGCGATGTACGACGGAAGCCGTCCGGTCAGCGCCTGCGGTTCGGCCTCATCGGCGTCCCCGACAGGCGCGATCAAGGGCAGAAAAGGTTCGTGGAACGATTGCATCATGCGGCCCAGACTGGCGGGTCATGGTTGAAAAACCGTTAACCGCGCAGCGCAAGGGTAGGGTGGGCAATACTGCCCACCCTACGCCCGAGTCAGCCTTTCATCCCGTCCCAGAACCCCTTGACCTTGCTGAAGAAGCTGGAGCTTTCGGGGTTGTTCTCCTCGCTCAGCTTCTCGAACTCCCTCAGCAGTTCGCGCTGGCGGGAGGTCAGGTTGACCGGCGTTTCCACCGCCAGCTCGATCACCATGTCCCCGGTATTGCTGGACCGCAACGCCGGCATCCCCTTCATCCGCAGCCGCATCTGCTTGCCCGACTGCGCCCCGGCCGGAACCTTGACCCTGGCCTTGCCACCGTCGATCGTCGGCACCTCGATCTCGCCGCCAAGCGCCGCCGTGGGCATCGAAACGGGGACGCGGCAGAACAGATGCACGCCATCGCGCTGGAAGAGCGCGTGCTCTTTCACCTCGATGAAGATGTAAAGATCGCCGTTCGGACCGCCGCGCAAGCCCGCCTCGCCTTCGCCTGCCAGCCGGATGCGCGTGCCGGTTTCGACCCCCTGCGGGATGTTGACGGAAAGCTGCTTCTCGCGCTGCATCCGGCCCTGCCCGCCGCAGGTCTTGCACGGGTTCTTGATGATCTGGCCCATGCCGTTGCACTGGTGGCACGTCCGCTCGATCGTGAAGAAGCCCTGCTGCGCCCGGACCTTGCCCATGCCGTTGCAGGTCGGGCAGGTGACGGGCTCGGCCCCGCCTTCCGCGCCGGACCCCTGGCAGGTGTCACAGCTGACCGAGGTGGGGACCGAGATCGACTTCTGGATGCCGGCATAGGCTTCCTCGAGCGATATCCGCATGTTGTAGCGCAGATCCGAGCCGCGCTGGGCCCGCGAGCGCCCGCCGCCGCCGCCACCACCCCGACCCATGAAATCGCCGAACAGGTCCTCGAACACGTCCGAGAACGCCGACGCGAAATCGCCCTGCTGGCCGCCATGCGCGCCCGGACGCGGGCCGCCGCCCATGCCGTTTTCAAAGGCTGCATGACCGAAACGGTCATAGGCCGCCTTCTTCTGGTCATCCTTCAGGCAGTCGTAAGCCTCGTTCACTTCCTTGAACTGGGCCTCGGCCTGCGGATTGTCGGAATTCCGGTCGGGATGCAGCTCTTTCGCTTTCGACCGATACGCCCTCTTCAGCTCATCAGCCGACGCGCCCTTCTTGACCCCGAGCACTTCGTAATAGTCGCGCTTTGCCACCGCAAAACCCCCATATGGAACCGAGGAGGGGCGGTCCGTTGCCAGACCGCCCCTTTTCCCGTTCCTCGCGGCTTACTTCCGCTTGTTGTTGCCCAGGTCCTCGAAGTCGGCGTCGACGATGTCGTCGTCATCCACCGGCCGCGGCTCGTCTTCGGCGGAACCGCCTTCGGACTGGCTGGCCTTGTAGATCGCCTCGCCCAGCTTCATCGCGGCCTCCGTCAGGTTCTGGATCGCACCCTTGATCTTGCCGGGATCTTCGCCCTTCAGCGCGTCTTCCAGCGGGCTCATCGCCAGTTCGATCGCCTCGACAGTGGAGGGGTCGACCTTGTCGCCGTGTTCTGACAGCGACTTGCGGGTCGAGTGCAGCAGGCTTTCGCCCTGGTTCTTGGTCTCGACCAGTTCCTTGCGGGCCTTGTCGGCTTCGGCGTTCGCCTCGGCGTCA
>PNNE01000040.1 GCA_013824055.1 Rhodobacter sp.
TGACGAACCTTCGCTCGCATGGCCTGACCATCGGTGATTTCCCCGGCCCGCACGACCACGCAACCCGCTTCTGGCGCACTGGCGACAGCCTCGTCGCCGTCGCTGTTCTCTTTGCCGCCTCCGATGCCGCCGCCAAGGCCTGCCGCGCCATCGGGTTCCAGCCGTCCGAGCCCTTCGCGCTCTTCCTTCTCTCCACTCCCAGGCGGATCGCCCCATGTCCCTGATCCGTCCCGAGCTTCTGGCCGCCGCCCACCGCTGGCGCGAGGTGATTGCAGGTGCGGCACTGGTCGGGCTTGGCGTCTGGGCGGCCAGCCGTGGCGGCTACCTTGTCACGCCGCTGGGCCTTGTCCTGCTGGCACTCGGCTTCGGCTGGGTGCTGACCGCCTTGCGCCGCCTGCGCTTTCAGCAGGAGGGCGAGGCACCGGGCATCGTCCGCGTGACCGAAGCCCAGATCGCCTATTTCGGCCCCCGCGTCGGCGGCTTTGTCGGCCTGCCCGACCTTGCGGAAATCCGGCTCCTTACCCTGCGCGGCCGCCGGATCTGGAAGCTGAAGCAGGGCGATGGCCAGCTTTTGCACATCCCGGTGGAAGCCGACGGGGCGGATACCCTGTTCGACGCCTTTGCCACGCTGCCCGGCATCGACATGGCGGCCCTGGTCGCAGCCCTTGGCTCGGACGCGGCACCCTCGGACAGCCGCGTGGTGGCGCTGGCCGAAGTCGACCGCCTGATCTGGGCGCGCAAGGGGGCAGGGGTCGTGGTCCGCTAGACCGCCGGACAGCCGAGAGCTTTCCTGTCAAAGCAGTCTGCCGTGGACACCACGCACTGCGCCCTGGACGGGCTGCCGCAACCCCCCTTGACTTGCCCCCCGTCGCGCGACACCTCTTGGCGTCCGGTTCCCCAGGGGAGCCCAGCCAAAGCAGCCAGAAGTCCCGGAGCCCGTCCCCATGTCCATCCCTCAGTCCGGCGGCGGCCCGATCGAAAGCTTCGACCAGCTCGCCGCCTATATGGAGGCTGGCTGCAAGCCCGCCGCCGACTGGCGGATCGGGGCCGAGCACGAGAAGTTCGGCTGGCTGACCGACACCCGGCACCCTTTGCCCTACGCCGGGCCGCGCTCCATCTCGGCCATCTTCGCCGCGCTGGAGGCCCGCTTCGGCTGGACCCCGCTGCGCGAGGGTGAGAACGTCATCGGCCTGACCCGGAACGGGGCGAACATCAGCCTTGAACCCGGCGGCCAGTTCGAGCTGTCCGGGGCCCCGCTGGTCTCCGCGCTGGACGTGAGCGCCGAGCTGCAGAACCACCTCGACGAGGTTCGCCAGATCGCCGAGCCGATGGGCGTCCGTTTCATGGGGATCGGGGCCGCCCCGGAGTGGACGCATGACCAGATGCCGGTGATGCCCAAGGGCCGCTACCGGCTGATGACCGACTACATGGGCCGCGTCGGCACCCACGGCACGCAGATGATGTACCGGACCTGCACCGTGCAGGTGAACCTTGACTACGGGTCCGAGGCCGACTTCGTGCAGAAGATGCGGGTGGCGCTGGCCCTGCAGCCGGTCGCTACGGCGCTCTTTGCCGCTTCGCCCTTCTTCGAGGGCAAGCCCAACCACCACCGCAGCTGGCGCAGCCGCATCTGGCGCGGGCTGGACGACAGCCGGACCGGGATGCTTCCCTTCGCCTTCGACCGGGACATGGGTTTTCAGGCCTATGTCGACTGGGTGCTCGACGTGCCGATGTACTTCGTCTACCGCGACGGAAGATACATCAACGCGCTGGGACAAAGCTTCCGCGATTTCCTGGCCGGAAAGCTGCCCGCTCTGCCGGGCGAGAAGCCCACCCTGTCCGACTGGGCCGACCACATGACCACCGTCTTCCCCGAGGCCAGGGCGAAGAAGTTCATCGAGATGCGCGGTGCCGACTGTGGCGACCAGGCGCATATCGCCGCCCTTCCGGCCTTCTGGGTCGGGCTGATGTATGACCAGACAGCACTTGACTCTGCCTGGGACCTGGTCAGGGGCCTGGATGCGGAAACGCGCGAGGGGTTGCGCGTCGCGGCCTCGGTCTCGGCCCTGCAGGGCCAGGCGGGAGGGGTCCGGCTGCTGGACCTTGCCCGCGCGGCGGTGGGTCTGTCCCATGCCGGTCTGGTGGCGCGGGGCCTGGGCGAGGAGGTGCTGCTTCAGCCGCTGGTCGCAAGCCTGAAGACCGGCCAGGTGCAGGCGGACAGGTGGCTTGCGCTTTACGAAGGCGACTGGGGCCGGGACCTTGCGCCGCTTTACGCGGCCGCCTCGCTCTGAACGCTGCGCGTTCGAGAGTTTCCCCGCGTCGCGCTGCGGTCGCGAAGGGCAACGGCGCTCATCGACGGGCGGGGGCCAGGAGCCTGGCCGGCCGCGAAACGCCCAGGGCCAACCCGTTGAGCTTGCGCCAGGTCAGGGGCCGGTCCAGCCTGGACATTCAGGCCTGCTTCCGGCCGATCCGCGGCTCGGTCCCCGCCTTGATCCGCTTCAGATTCTCGGCATGGCGGAGGTAGATCAGCACGGTCAGGACCAGCGACAGCAACAGCAGACTTCCGTCGGTCAGAAGCACGATCCACAGCCCCGAGCTTGCCGCCGCGACCAGCGCCGCGATCGACGAAACCCGCCCCACGGCAGCGGTCACCAGCCAGGTCAGACAGACTGCCGCCCCGATGATCCAGTTCAGGGCCAGCAGAAGTCCCAGGAAGGTCGCGACCCCCTTGCCGCCCCTGAAGCCCAGCCAGACTGGAAAGAGATGCCCGAGGAACGCCGCCAGCCCCGCCACCTGTGCCGCATCCTCGGCCAGAAGCCAGCGCCCGAGCAGCACCGCCAACACCCCTTTTCCGCCGTCCAGCAGCAGTGTCGCCAGCGCCGCCCGCTTGTTCCCGGTCCGCAGCACATTGGTCGCGCCGATGTTGCCGGACCCGATCTGCCGCAGATCGCCCAGCCCGAAAGCCCGCGTCACCACGACCCCGAAGGGGATCGACCCCAGCAGGTAGCCCAGCACGGCAGTCAGCAGGAGCATACCCTGCGAAGTCACGATCTCAGGCATGGCTCACTCTTCCGCGGCAAATATCCGGGTCCCGCCGACCCAGGTCGCCAGCACCTTACCTTCCATCCGGGCGCCGTCAAACGGCGTGTTCTTCGACTTGGACCGCAGCTTGAAGCGGTCCATCAGGAAGGGCGCATCGGGGTCGAAGAGCACAAGGTCGGCAGGCGCGCCCAGAGTCAGGCGACCCTGCGGCAGCCCCAGCCGGTTCGCCGGGTTCAGCGCCATCGCCCGGAACAGGGCGGGCAGGTCCAGGTGGCCGGCATGATAAAGGCGCATCGCGGCGGGCAGGAAGCTTTCCAGCGCGACGGCGCCAGGGGCGGCATCCTCGAAGGGCAGGCGCTTGGATTCCTCATCGGCCGGGCTGTGCATCGAGCTGATGATGTCGATCGTCCCGTCGGCCACCGCAGCGACCATCGCCAGCCGGTCCTGTTCCGACCGCAGGGGGGGCGTGAACTTGAAGAAGGTGCGGTAGTCGCCCACGTCGAATTCGTTCAGCGTCAGGTGGTGGATCGAGGTCCCGGCCGTCACGTCCAGCCCCGCCGCCTTGGCGCGGGCCAGCGCGGGCAGGGATTTCTCGGTGGTGATCTGGTCGGCATGGTAGCGGACGCCCGTCATCTCGACCAGGGCGAGGTCCCGCTCCAGCCCCATCCGTTCGGCCATCGGCGACACCGCCGGAATGCCGCGCAGCGAGGCGAACTTGCCGCTGGTGGCCGAGGCCCCGGCGGACAGGCCGGGGTCCTGCGGGTGGCCCACGACCAGCGCACCCAGCGACCTTGCGTAGGCCATCGCCCGGGTGATCGCCTTGGCCTCGGTCGAGACGCGGAAGACGTCGGAGAACGCAATCGCCCCGGCGTCGCGCAGAAAGCCGATCTCGGTCATCTCGCGCCCGTCGCGGTGCTTGGTCAACGCGGCCATGTGGCGGATGCGGACCGGGGCCTCGCTGGCGCGGCGGGTCACGAACTCCAGCACTTCGGGCGTGTCGATCGCGGGGTGGGTGTCGGGCCGGGCGATGATCGTCGTGACGCCGCCCGCCGCCGCCGCCGCCCCGGCCGAGCCAAAGCTTTCGCGGTGCCGCTCGCCCGGCTCACCGATCTTGACGCCAAGGTCGACGATCCCGGGGGCCAGGCATTTGCCGCCGCAGTCCACCACGGCCGCACTCTTCGGAGCCTTCTCGTCGCGGGCCAGGATCACCCCGGACTTGACCGTCAGACTGCCGACGGCATC
>PNNE01000257.1 GCA_013824055.1 Rhodobacter sp.
TCGGCCAGCTCCGCGATGCGGCCGACGCCGAACTTGATCGCGGTGGGGTAGGACCAGTTGCGGTTGGGAACGGAGTGGGTCATTTCGGGGCCTTCTTCAGGTGATAGGATTTCGGCCGGGTCACCGAATGGAACCCGAGGTAGGACAGCGACGTGCCGCGCCCGGTGTCCTTGACCCCGGTCCAGGTCAGCGCCGGGTCCAGGTAGTCGGCCCGGTTCATGAACACGGTCCCCGTCTCCACCTGCGCGCCCAGGGCGGCGGCGGTGTCGTAGTCTTCGGTCCAGATGCTGGCGGTCAGGCCATAGGGGCTGTCGTTCATCAGGGCGATGGCCTCGGCGTCGGACTTCACCGGCATGATGCCGACCACGGGGCCGAAGGATTCCTCCCGCATCACCCGCATCGAATGGTCGACGTCGATCAGGATCTGCGGGGCCAGATAGGCGCCCCCGTCATCGGCAAACGTCTTCGGGTCAAGGAGAGGCTTTGCCCCCCTGGCAATCGCCTCGGCCGTCTGGTCGCGCACGGTCTGGGCAAAGCGTTTGTGCGCCATCGGGCCAAGGGTGGTCGAGGCGTCGAAGGGGTTGCCCAGCTTCAGCTGGCCGACCCAGGCGACCGACTTTTCCACGAAGCTGTCGAAAAGGGATTCGTGGACGTAGATCCGTTCGATCCCGCAGCAGCACTGGCCGGCATTGTACATCGCCCCGTCCATCAGCACGTCCACGGCCAGGTCGAGGTTGGCATCGGCGCGGACATAGCCGGGGTCCTTGCCGCCAAGTTCGAGGCCCAGCGGCGTGAAGGTGCCAGCGGCAGCGCGTTCAATCGCCTGCCCGCCACCGACCGACCCGGTGAAGTTGACAAACCCAAAGCTGCGCGCGGCGATCAGGCCTTCGGTCGTCGCGTGGTCAAGGACGACGTTCTGGAACACGTCCTCGGGGATGCCCGCGGCGTGGAAGGCCTCGGCCAGCCGTTCGCCCACCAAGAGGGTTTGCGATGCGTGCTTCAGGACCACGCTGTTCCCGGCGATCAGCGCGGGGACCAGGGTGTTGATCGTGGTCAGGTACGGGTAGTTCCAGGGTGCTACGATGAAGACGACGCCGACAGGTTCGCGGGCGAGATAGCGGCGGAAGGCGGCAGAATCCTCCACCATCTCGGGCGCAAGCGTCCTGGCGGCGATGCCGGCCATATACTCGGTGCGCGCATTCACCCCGCCGAATTCGCCGCCGTAACGGGTCGGGCGGCCCATCTGCCAGGCGAGTTCCTCGACCACGACCTCGGTCATGCTGTTCAGCTTGGCGACCGCGGCCTTGACCAGCGCGATGCGGTCCTCAAGCGGCCGGGCGGCCCAGGGCTTCTGCGCGGCTTTGGCACGGGCGACGACCGCCTCGGCCGCAGTCTGCGACAGGGGCATCCGTTCGGCGTAGACGCTGCCGTCGACGGGGGAAATCAGTTGGATCGGTTTCATTTTCGTCCTCGTAGGGTGCGCATTCATGGCGCACCGTTCGGTGGGGAAGGTGCGCCATGAATGCGCACCCTACAATTACGCGCGTTCCAGCAGCCGTTCGCGTTCGAAATCCGTGACGACGCGGTCGGTCTCGGAGATCTCCCACTGGGCGGCGTGGTGGTAATGGTCGATCACGTCATCGCCAAAGGCCTGCCGCAGCATCTGCGAGCCGTGCATCAGCGTGGCCGCCTCGCGCAGGGTATGCGGGATTTCGCGGATGCCCTTGGCGGAATACATGTCGCCGCGCATTTCCGGCTCCAGCGCCATCTGCTTCTCGATCCCGTCCAGACCCGCCGCCAGAAGCGCCGCGCAGGCCAGATAGGGGTTCACGTCAGACCCCGGAATCCGGCACTCCACCCGCACGGCCTTGGTCCCGCTGCCGCAGACCCGGAAGCCCGCAGTGCGGTTGTCCGCACTCCACACCGCTTTCGTCGGCGCGAACATCCCCACGGTGAACCGCTTGTAGCTGTTCACGTAAGGCGCCAGGAACGCGGTGATCTCGCGCGCGTGGTGCAGCTGGCCCGCCAGGTAGTGCTTCATCAGGTCCGACATGCCGTGCCCGTCCGCCTTGTCGGCGAAGCTGGCCTTGCCATCCTTGGACCACAGCGACTGGTGGATATGGCTGGACGATCCCGCGCGGCGGTGGTCGTATTTCGCCATGAAAGTCACCGACTTGCCCTTGGACCAGGCAATTTCCTTGATCGCGTTCTTGATGATGACGTGGTTGTCGGCGGTGTCCAGCGCGTCCGAATAGCGGTAATTGATCTCTTCCTGACCGGCGTCCGCCTCGCCCTTGGAATTCTCGACCGGGATGCCCGCGCCATAAAGCCCGTTGCGGACCGCGCGCATCACGTCCTCTTCCTTGGTGGTCTGGAAGATGTGGTAATCCTCGTTGTAGCCGCCCACGGTCCGCAGGGCATTGAGGCCCCCGTCGCGCAGGTTCTCGTAAGAGTTCTCGAAGAGGTAGAACTCCAGCTCGGTCGCCATCATCGGCTCGAACCCCAGCGCGCGGGCGCGGGCGACCTGGGCCTTCAGGATCGACCGGGGCGCATGGGGGACGTCGGCGTGGGTGGCATGGTCCTGGGTGTCGCCAAGCACCAGCGCGGTGCCCGGCAGCCAGGGCAGGCGGCGCAGGGTGGCAAGGTCGGGCTTCAGCGTGTAGTCGCCATAGCCGGTTTCCCAGTTGGAGGACTTGTAGCCCTGCACTGTGGTCATTTCCATGTCCACGGCCAGAAGGTAGTTGCAGCAATGGGTCTCTTCCCAGCCGCCATCGACGAAGAACTGCGCGTGAAAGCGCTTGCCCATCAGGCGGCCCTGCATGTCGATGCCGGCCACCACAACGGTGTCGATTTCGCCGGATTTCACGGCCGCCTTCAGAGCTTCAAGGGTCAGATTGCCTGGCATGTGGTGCCTCTTTCAGATGTCGGAGTGGGGAAGGGGCCGCAGCCCCGGTGCAGCGAGGGCGACAACGCCCCCGGCCCCGCCGAACTCGGGCTTGCGCGGCCAGCACGGGCTCTGCGCGATGTCTTGCGGCTCGGACCGCATCCTGTCACCCTCCCCAGGTCGCACGGCCCCGGCATACGAACTGCGGCCCGCGAATTTGATCAATTAATCACTGCTCAGGAGGTTTCTGCAACCCCTGTGTTCCGGGGCCGACGCGCGCCCATCGCGGCGTTGAAGACCACGCCCGCCAGAAGCACCCCGCCGCCGATCAGCGTGTTCCGGCTTGCCGTCTCGCCCAGGGCCAGCCAGACCCAGATCGGGCCCAGCAGCACCTCGACCAGCGACAGCATGTCAGTTCGGCGGCAGGCACCACACGGCTGCCCAGGGTGAACAGCACCATGCCCATCGCGACGACGAAGAAGCCGATGGCGAAGGCGACGGCCATGTCCTGCGGCAGGGCGGGGATCGGCTCGCCCCGGAAGATCAGCACGCCAGCCGCAAAGAGCGACGAGAAGATGCTGCCCAGGAAGGCCACCGGCATCATGTCGCCGACCCGGCCCCAGCGCAGCGCGACCGAGAAGATGCCGAAGCCCACGGCCGAAAGCAGGGCTGCGATGTTGCCGGCAAAGGCTCCGGTCTGCAGCCCGTCGCTGACCATCAGGTACATGCCGAAAATCGCGATGGCGATGGCGACCCAGGTGCTTGGCCGCACCGCCTCGCGCAGGATCAGCCAGCCAAGCACGGCCGCCACGAAGGGCGAGGCGGCGAACAGCAGGACGGCATTGGCGACCGTGGTGGTCTGGAAGGCGTAGATGGCGCCGGCGAAGGCCAGGACGAGGCCAAGGCCCCCGGCGATCCCGGCCAGCCCCACGGCCCGAAGTGCCGCCAGGGGTCGCCCGCTTGAGGTCCACCACATGAAGCCCAGCAGGACCGGGATCATCCCGACCGAGCGCCAGAACAGGATCTGCCAGACCGAGGCGGCCTCGATCTGCCGCAGGCCAAGGCCCATCAGCGACCAGATCGCCCCTGCTGCCAGGCAAAGTGCCACGCCCGTTCCATACCGCATGCCATGCCCCCTTGGTGCCCCTTGCTGGCATGGGTCGGGACGGACGGCTGTCCCGTTCGCGACCTGTTGCGCACCGGGACGGCTCCTCGCTTCCTTCGGTCGCTCGTCGCTGGCCCCGCGAGGAGCGACCGAAGGAAGCGAGGAGCCGCCGTCAGTAGCCCCGCGCGCGGTCGACCAGGTGCAGGAACGGCTCGCCGGCCTCGCCACGCCGGATGTTCTCGGCGATCACGTGGGACGAGGTAA
>PNNE01000444.1 GCA_013824055.1 Rhodobacter sp.
CCCCGTTGGTCAACCGCGTCTCCGCCTGCCCCGGCACTAGCGTGTAGACGTCGATCACCTTCGGCTCGCCCCGCGCCGCGACATAGGTCAGCACCTTCCCATCCGGCGACACCCCGTGCCACCAGCTCGGGCTCTCCGGCGACACCTTCACCGGCTCGCCCCCCGTCACCGGCATCACATAGACCTGCGACCCTGCGCCTTCGTGATGCGAGGAGAGGATGATTGTCTGCCCATCCGGGCTGATGCCGTGGTCATTGTTGCACCTCACCGCCGCGCCCGACGGCAAAGGTGCCAAAGCGGGCTTGTCCAACGGCACCCGAAAAAGCCGCCCGTCCCCGTTCACCAGCAGCCAGTCGCCCGACGGAGCCCAGTTCGGCGCCTCGATGCGCCCTTCCACAGCCAGCACCTCGGTCACGCGGCCCGAGGCGACCTGGTAGGTCCCGATGATGCTGCGCATGCAATTTCTCCAGCTTTTCTCGAACAGCGCTTTCATACTGGCGCAAATATCCCACGGGGGTCGGGGGGTGTGAAACCCCCCGAGGCCAGCCACAGGCACTCACTCGCGGGCCTTCGCGACCAGCAGCTTCTTCGGGCGCAACCCTTCCGCCGCCTTGAACAGGCTGAACGTCTGGTTCACATAGTTCACAACGCCCGAGATCTTTTCCAGATAGGCCTGCACTTCGGCTGTCCGCTCGGCCTCGACCACCTGCACGGACCGCGCGGGGTCCATCCCCTCGAACTGCACATAGAACAGGGGCTCGCCCCGGCGCAGGATCAGGTCCTTCTGCGGCTCGTGCCATTCGAAGGCCCACATCAGGGGCCGCGGCCAGATCGAGATCGGGAAGCGCCCGCCGAAGATCGTGCCGGGCAGCGGATCGGGCCGGTAATGCGCAAAGGCGGCAAGCTGGGTCAGGTAGACCATCTCGTCGGCGATGAAGTAGTAGGGCAGGTGCAACTGGATCGTCGGGCGGTCGGGAAAGCGCCACTCCGGCTCCGAAACCAGGGTCAGGACCTCGTTCAGCTTCGACGACCGGATCGGGCTGTTCGCCCCGGCCCGGTTGACGAGAACCGGCTTGCCCTTGTCGTCGCGCTGAAACCCGATGTGCAGGTCGAACGGGCATTTCACCAGAAAATACCGGCTTTCCAGCTGGATCACCGCCGGGCAGCGGCTGGCGGACTTGGCATGCGCCTTGTTCGGCGGGCGGATCTGCACCCGTTCGGGCGGGTCATACAGCACCGCGCCCTTGTCCTGTGCCAGGAACCAGCCCACGGTCAGCGGGCCTGACCCCGGACCATCTTCCGGGCGATCATAGTCCAGCCTCAACTCCATCACCTGCTCCTACTCCAGCGCCTTCGCCAAGGCCCGCACCGCATCGGAATGGGTCTGCCGCTGCACGGCCGACGCAAAGCCCATCTCGACCACCCGGCCCGTCACCGGTGTCGAGGCCGAACATGACGCGTGAATCTGGGTGATGCCAAGCCCCTTCAGCAACGCCGCATTCCGGGGGTTCACCCCCGACCCCGGCATCACCGTGATCCGCCCCGCCGCCTGGGACACCAGCGCGCCAATCCGCGCTGCCCCGGCCTCGGCCGTCGTCTCGCCACCCGCAGTCAGAATGCGGTGAAAGCCCAGGTCCACCGCCTGTTCCAGTGCGGCGCCCATGTCCGGCACCAGGTCGATGCAGCGGTGCAGGACCAGTTCCATCCCAGGCGCCACGTCCACCAACCGCCGCAGCACCGGCAGGTCCAGACGCCCGTCAGGCAGGCTGGCCCCCAGCACGACACCCGCCAGCCCGGCCGCCTGCATCGCGACGATCTCGGCCACCATCATCCCGACCTCGGCTTGGGACCAGACGAAATCCCCCGCGCGGGGCCGGATCATCGCCACCACCGGCACGCCGCAGCCCGCCGCCAGGCCGACCAGCCCGGCCGAAGGCGTCAGCCCCCCCAGCGCCAGCGCCGCACAAAGCTCGATCCGGTCGGCGCCGCCCGCGACGGCCTGGGCCAATCCCTCGGCGGTGTCGACGCAGACCTCCAGCACTATTCCCATTTCGAGCCCCATTCCGAGACCCCTGCCATCGCCGCGCCCAGCAGGCCCGCGTCCGCGCCGCATTCGGCGGGCACCAGCAGCGGCCCCTTCGTCCGCCGCAGCATGCGCACTCGAACGGCTTCGTCCAGATAGCGCACCAGTCCCGGTGCCCGCGACAACCCGCCGCCGACCGGCACCACATCCGCACCGATGACGTTCAGCACCATCGCCAGAGGGCCAGCCACCAGATCGCGCCAGATCGACATCGTTTCGCCCGCCTCGGCCTCACCGGCCATCCAGGCGGCGATGATCGCCTCGGCGCCCAGAAGCTCGGCGGTCCGCTTGCGGTGCAGCCGCTCCAGCCCGCGGGCCCCTCCGACGGTGTCCACGCAGCCGACCTGCCCGCAGCCGCACTGAAAGGCGAACTCGCCCCGGATCACCGGGCCATGCCCCCATTCCCCGGCATAGCCGCCCGCGCCGGTCAGCACCCGGCCCTCGATCACCAGCCCGCCTCCGACGCCCGAGCCCAGGATCACCCCGAAGACCGACCTGTGCCCCCGGCCTGCACCATGACCGGCCTCGGCCAGCGCGAAACAGTCGGCGTCGTTCAGGACCAGGACCGGCAGCCCGGTCGCCGCCTGCAGCTGCGGCCCCAGCGCCAGCCCGTCGATGGCCGGGATGTTCGCCACCTTCCCCACGCCCGTCGCCGGATCGACCACGCCAGCGATGGAAATCGCGATCCCCGTCACGCCCCTTGCGACGAACCCGGCAATCGCCGCCGTGAACGCCGCTGCGTCGCCCAGCGGGGTCGCGACCTCGCCCAGGGGCCGCAGCGCCCCGTCCCAGACCGCCGCCCTGATCCGGCTGCCGCCGATGTCGAATGCCAGGATCATCCCTCACCCCGTTTTCGCGCCAGTCTTGACAGCCCTGCCCTGCCCCGTCAAACCGCCGCGAACCCCGGAGGCCCGCATGACCGCAGATGACCGACTGATCGTCGCCCTTGACGTGCCGAACGTGGTGCAGGGGCTGGACCTCGTCGCCCGCATCGGCGACGCCGCCAGCTTCTACAAGATCGGACTGGGGATGCTGACGGGCGGGGGCCTGGCGCTGGCGAACGAGCTGAAGCACGAACAGGGCAAGCGCATCTTCCTGGACATGAAGCTGTTCGACATCGGTGCCACGATCGAGACCGCCGTCCGCGGTCTGGCGCAATACGACCTCGACTTCCTGACCGTGCACGGCGACCCGCAGGTGGTCACTGCGGCGGCGACGGGCAAGGGCGGCACCGGGATGCAGATCCTGGCCGTCACCATCCTGACCTCGCTTGACCGCGCCGACCTGGACGCGAACCTGATCAAGCCCGGCGACATCCACCAGATCACCCTGGAGCGCGCCGCCCGCGCGCTGCAAGCGGGGGCCGACGGCGTCATCGCCAGCCCGCAAGAGGCCGCGCTGATCCGCGCCCTGCCCGAGGCGCGCGGCAAGCTGATCGTCACGCCCGGAGTCCGCCCCTCGGGCGCGGCCGTCGGCGACCAGAAGCGCGTCGCGACCCCGCATCAGGCCGTCACCGATGGCGCCGACCACATCGTCGTGGGCCGCCCGATCTGGCAGGCGAAGGACCCTGCCTCTGCCGCGCGGGCGGTGATTGCCGAGCTTCCCTGAGCTTTCGCCTTCGGGCGCGAGACAGGACGCCAGGGTCGGCAGACCGCTGGTTCGCCCGGCCTGCCGCCCCGTTCCGGGCCAGCGCCTTTGCCCAAGGACGCGGATGCCGGATCCTCTGCCCTGGCCAGGTCAGGCCAGCAGTCGCACCCCGTCCTGGCCTGTCACCCGGACGTCCAGGATTGTCCCCTCCGGCTGGTCGGCGGCAAAGGCCACTTCCGCGAATCCTTCGGTCCGCCCGACCCGGGCACCCTCGGTCAGCACCCGGTGGACCCGGCCCACCTGCCCGGACAGATGATCCCGCAGAACCCGGTCCCCCAGAGCCCGCAGCCGCGCCGCCCGCTCCTTGATCTCTGGCCCGCGGACCTGCGGCATCCGTGCCGCGGGCGTCCCCTTGCGGGGCGAGAAGGGGAAGACATGCAGGAACGTCAGTCCGCACTCTGCCACCAGGTCCAGCGACTGCCGGAACATCGCCTCGGTCTCGGTCGGGAAGCCCGCGATGATGTCGGCCCCGAAGACCATCTCGGGCCGCGAGGCC
>PNNE01000251.1 GCA_013824055.1 Rhodobacter sp.
CTTTGAAGACGGCGACATCACCCACGTCGAGGGCCGGATCGACCCGGTGGCCGACGCCGAGACCATCGAGACCGAGCTGATGCTGGCCGACCTCGAGTCGGTCGAACGCCGCCTGACCGCGCTGGGCAAGAAGCTGCGGGGCGGGGATCAGGAGGTGCAGGACCAGGACCGGCTTCTGCGTGCCGCCCTTGCGGCGCTGGAGGCGGGCAAGCCCGCGCGGACCTTGAAGATCGCGGACGACGACCGCAAGCAGTGGCGGATGCTGCAGCTTCTGACCGCGAAGCCGGTCCTGTACGTCTGCAACGTCGAGGAGGCTTCGGCTGCCTCGGGGAACAGCCAGTCGGCCCGGGTGGCCGAAATGGCGGCGGCGCAGGGGGCGGCGTCGGTGGTGATCTCGGCCCGGATCGAGGAGGAACTGGCGCAGCTGCCCGAGGACGAGGCGGCGATGTTCCTCGAGGAGATGGGGCTGCACGAGGCGGGGCTGGATCGGCTGATCAAGGCGGGCTACGCGCTCTTGGGCTTGCAGACCTATTTCACCGTGGGGCCCAAGGAGGCGCGGGCCTGGACGATCACGCGGGGGACGCTGGCGCCGCAGGCGGCGGGGGTCATTCACGGCGACTTCGAGAAGGGCTTCATCCGGGCGGAAACCGTGGCCTACGACGACTACATCGCCGGCAAGGGCGAGGCGGGGGCCAAGGAAGCGGGCAAGTTCCGGGTCGAGGGCAAGACCTACGAAGTCAAGGACGGCGACGTGCTGCACTTCCTGTTCAACGCCTGACCTGTCCAGGGTGGACAGATTTTCCGGGTGAATGATTTCAAGGGGTTGGGCGCGGGCGTTTACCCGGCGTTAGGATTTGTCCTGACGCCGCCCCCCACCCCCATCCCCTCCCCACAAGGGGGAGGGGAGGCGCGGGCAACGAAGGTTGTCGTGGAGTTGGGCTGAAGCCAGACTTGCGCGTGCTGCGACTTCACACCCCGGCCGGGTTGTCGACCTCGCCGCCCATCTCTTTCAGGTCCTGGTACCGGTCGCCGATGCGGTGATGCGGGCGGCCTCCCAGGGATGCCCCCAGCGCGATGACAAGCTCGTCGTGGCCGGGCGCGTCGGGGATCGAGAACTGGACGGTCAGATAATGCGAGCGGCGGCCGGCGTCGTGCTTGTCCATCAGCGGGATCTGGATTTGCGTGCTGGCCGGGCCGCGGGTGTTGGTGAAGCCAAGGTAGGTCTTCGCGCCCACCGCCTCGCGGAAGAAGTTGCCGAAGCGCAGCGTGTGGATCAGGGCAGAGCAGTGCTCCAGCTCGCAGGCCGTGCCGCAGAGGGCGGCCTTGCCATAGGCCTCGATCACGTCGCCCCCGCCGGCCAGGCGGATCAGGCGGTCGGTCAGAAGCTGGCCCAGGGCCGGACCCATGCGGCGGATTTCCGGTTGCAGGTCCTGGACGAAGCCGCGGCCGTGCCAGGGGTTCGTCACCACGGCGGCGACGGCGATCATCCGCAGGGGCGGCGTGCAGGCGCGACCGCCGTCGGTGACGGTATCCTCGTCATAGGTGACAAGCTTGCGAAGCTCGGGGAGGGACATGTCGGGTTCCTTGTCTCATGCGCCGATCTGGCGGGTTTGGCCCGTGGTTTCGGTGCCGTGATAGATCGAGAAGCTGCCGTTGCGGAAGTCGTCGGCGTAGCGGGCAAGCATCTGCGCCTCGGCGGGGTTGGCGATCCGGGCGGTGGCGAGGTCGGCCAGAGGCACGATCCGGTAGTCCGGCGGCAGCGGGCCGGAGACCTGGCCGCCAGAGACTTGGCCGACAGAGACTTGGCCGACAGAGACCTGGCCGTGGTAATAGACGGCGTGGCCGCCCGTGCTGCGGTCATCGAAGGCAGCGTAGACGAAGTCGATCTCGGGGGCGAGGCCCAGAGCGGTGAGCTTGGCGGTCAGGCTGTCCAGCGTGGGGTGCGGCGAAAGGGGCAGGCAAAGCTGGTCGCCCTCGTGCTTGAGCAGCACGCCCCCGTTGCAGGCCAGCACCGCGCCAAGGCGGCTGCCCTTGGTGGCGGCGGCGGCTTCGGCGAGGTCCTTCTCGATCCCGACCGAGAAGTAGTTGCCGCGGAAATAGCCGAGGGGCTGGCCTTCGGCGGTGGCAAAGTGCTCGATGCGGCCGATCAGGATCAGGTGGTCGCCAGCGTCGACAAGCTGGTGGCGGGCGCAGGTGAACCGGGCAAGCGCGCCGTCGATCAGGGGCATGTCGGCGGGGCCGGGGGTCCAGGCGCACTGGTCGAACTTGTCCGGGGCGCGCGAGGCGAAAAGACCGGAAACGGCTTTCTGGTTTTCGGCCAGGACGCTGACGGCAAAGTGCGGGGCCGTGGCGAAGACATCTGCCGAATGGGCGGTCTTCGCCAGGCAGACGAGGAGGAGCGGCGGGTCCAAGGAGACCGAGGTGAAGCTATTGGCCGTGAAGCCGCGCGGGGTGCCGTCGGGCTGGCGGGTAGTGACGACGGTGACGCCGGTGGCGAAGGCGCCGAAGGCGTGGCGCAGCGCGCGGGGGTCGAGGTCGGTCATCGCAGCACCTCGGCCAGGAAGTCGGTGACGGGGCGGTTCACGGCCGCAGGGGATTCGGCCAGGGCCATGTGGCGCAGGCCCTTCAGGATCACCAGCCGCGCGCGGGGGATTTCGGTGGCGATGGCGATGCTCATCTCGGGGCCGTTTCCGGTGTCCTCGTCCCCGGTGAGGACCAGAGTGGGCACGCTGATCGGGGGGTCTGGCGCGACGATCTCGTCAACCCCATGCGCGAGGATGCGGTAGAGTTTGACATAGACCTCTCGCGTGTTGGCCAGGACCCAGGCGCGGGTCAGTTCCATGAGGTCGGGGCGCGTGGCTTGCGCGGACCTGGTGTACCAGCGTTGGAGGGCAAGCTCGACCGTGGCTTCGGGGCCGTGCTCCTCGGCCTGGGCGACGCGGAAGAGGATCGCGCTTTGCTGTTTCTCGGTCCGCTTGTGTGCAGAGTGAAGGACGACGAGGGCGGTGGTCCGCTCGGGGTAGTCCTGGGCAAAGCGGCGGGCGATCATGCCGCCCAGCGAGAAGCCGACGACGGCGGCCTTGTCGATGGCGAGGTGGTCAAGGAGATGCGCCAGTTGGTCGGCGAGGTCCCTGAGCCTGGGCTGGCCCTGCGGAGGGGCGGTTTCGCCGTGGCCGATCAGGTCGTAGGTCACGACGCGGTACTTGTGCAGGTCGGGCAGCAGCCACTGCCACACGGCACGGGTCAGGCCAAGGCCGTGGATCAGGACGACGACGGGGGCATCCTCGGGGCCGATGATGTCGCAGGCGGTGCCGTGGGGGTCGGTCATGTGACGGGCTTCCAGGCGATGACCTCGACCTCGACCCTGATGTCGACGAGGAAGTCGCTGACCAGGGCAGATCGGGCGGGCGGGTTGGTGGGGAAGTATTCGCCGTAGACCGCGTTGAAACCGGGGAAATCGGCGCGGTCCTTCAGCCAGACCATCGTCTTGACCACATCGTCGCGGCTGCACCCGGCAAGCGCAAGCGTTTCGCTGATCCGGTCAAGGCAGGCGCGGGTCTGGTCCTCGATGCTGCCGGTGGTCAGCACGTCCCCGCCCAGCATCGGCACCTGGCCGGTCAGGAAGACGAGATCCCCGGCGCGGACTGCCTTCGAGAGCGAAAGCTGCCGTCCATTGATGACAAGCGGGCCGCCGATGATTTCCTTGGGCATGTCGTCCTCCGTGGGGTCCGGTGTGCCAGTGCTGGCGGCGCGCTGGTTTCGGATTTTCGTCAGGTTGTGACGAAAAATCGGAAACATGGCGGGTTCGCTGGCCGCATGACTTGGCGACGAGTGCGGGGGACTATGCATGGACGAGATCAGGCGCTGCCGGATGCTGATCGACGGGGAATGGGTCTCGGCCTTGGATGGGGCGGTCTTTCCGTCGGTATCGCCGGTCACGGGCGCGGTCTGGGCCGAGGTGCCAGAGGCGACGGCGGCCGATGTGGACCGGGCGGTGCGGGCTGCGGATCGGGCTTTGGCGGGGCCTTGGGGGGCGATGACGCCCTCGGCGCGGGGCAAGTGCCTGCGCAAGCTGGGCGACCTGCTGGCCGAGCAGTCCGAGGCGCTGGGGCGGGCCGAGACGCTGGACACCGGCAAGATGCTGAAGGAAACGCGCTGGCAGGCGAAATACATCGCCGAGTTCTTTCATTTCTACGCCGGGGCGGCGGACAAGCTGT
>PNNE01000091.1 GCA_013824055.1 Rhodobacter sp.
CCTGAGTGATGACAGGGCCGAAATCCACATCGTTTCCAGCGGTATAGGGGCCGACCTTCAACTTCTCGATCCGCGGCACCAGCCGTTCGATCAGCGCATCCGCCGTCTTTTCGCCCACCGGCACCGCGACCGAAATCGCCATGCAGCGTTCGCCCGCAGCGCCAAAGCCCGCACCCACCAGCGCGTCGGCGGCCTTGTCCAGATCGGCGTCGGGCATGATGATCATGTGGTTCTTGGCACCGCCAAAGCACTGCGCGCGCTTGCCGTTCGCGGCAGCCCGGCCGTAGATGTACTGCGCGATCGGGGTGGAGCCCACAAAGCCCACGCCCTGGATCACCGGATGGTCCAGGATGCCGTCCACGACCGCCTTGTCGCCGTTCACCACTTGCAGCACGCCATCGGGCAGGCCGGCCTCTTGCAGCAGTTCGGCAAGGTAGAGCGAGGTCGAAGGCACCCGCTCGGACGGCTTCAGGATCATCGCGTTGCCCGACGACAGGGCCGGGCCGATCTTCCACAGGGGGATCATGGCGGGAAAGTTGAACGGCGTGATTCCGGCAACGACGCCAAGGGGTTGGCGGATGGCGTAAAGGTCGATGCCGGGGCCGGCGCTGTCCATCGCCTCGCCCTTCAGCATGGCGGGGGCGCCCATGCAGACCTCGATCACCTCAAGGCCGCGCTGCACGTCGCCCTTGGCATCGGGAATGGTCTTGCCGTGTTCGCGGGCGACCATCTCGGCCAGCTTGTCCATGTCGCGGTTGATCAGCGCACCGAAGGCCATCATCACCCGCGCGCGGCGCTGCGGGTTCGTGGCCGCCCAGCCGACCTGGGCCTTGGCGGCTTCCTGAATGGCGTGATCCAGCTCGGCCGGCGTGGCAAGTGCCACGCGCGCCTGCACTTCGCCGGTGGCGGGGTTCATGACATCCGCAAAGCGGCCCGAAGTGCCGGCGACGCGCTTTCCGTTGATCCAGTGACCGATCTCTTGCATGGAATCCTCCCTTGGGTTGACCTCTTCTACCCTTGCACAAATGCCAGACAAAGCGGCAATATGCCAAAAGGATTTTGCAGAAATGCAGGCCTCCTCGTCGCATTTCATGCGCTCGTCGGGGAGGACGACGAGAAGCGCAGCGCACGAGGAGTTTTGTCGTGGACTGGGACGACCTGCGCGTGTTCCTGGCGGTGGCGCGGACCGAGAGCCTTTCGGCGGCGGGCAAGCGGCTGAAGATCGACCCGGCGACAGTCGGCCGTCGCATCGCCCGGCTGGAGGATGCGACGGCGGCACGGCTTTTCACCAAGTCGCCGCAGGGCTATGCGCTGACCGAGGAAGGCGCGCGGCTGCTTCCGCATGCCGAACAGGCCGAACGCGCCACCCTTGGCGCCGAGGAAAGCCTGTCCGGCCCCGGCGGGCTGACCGGCCTGATCCGGCTTGGCGCGCCGGATGGCTGTGCCAACTACCTCTTGCCGCAGGTGCTGGCGCGGATCTGCGATGCCAACCCGGGGCTGGAGGTGCAGATCGTGGCGCTGCCCCGCGTGTTCAACCTGTCGAAACGCGAGGCGGATATGGCCATCGCCGTCTCGCGCCCCGAGGCGGGGCGGCTGACCGTGCAGAAACTGACCGACTACCGGCTGCATCTGGCGGCCAGCCGCGAGTATCTGGCTGCTGCGCCGGCGATCCTGGCCCCCGAAGACCTCAGCGGCCACCGGATCGTCGGCTACATCCCCGACATGATCTTCGACAAGGAACTGGACTACTTGTCCGAGATCGGGATCGGCCCGGCGACACTGACCTCGAACTCGGTGTCAGTGCAGCTGAACTGGCTGCGGCATGGGGCAGGGGTTGGCGTCGTGCATGACTTTGCGCTGCCCGCCGCTGCGAACCTGACCCGTATCCTGACCGGGCAGATCAGCTTGACCCGCAGCTTCTGGCTGATCCGGCACGAAAGCGACGCGCGGCTGGACCGGCTGAACCGCTTTGCCGACTTGTTGACCCGCGAAGCCCGGGCCGAGATGGCGCGGCTGGACGCAAGTGTCGAAACGCGGCTTGACAGAATCCCCTTATTCAACGGACGCTTGACCACGGTCAGGAGGAGGGGCCGTCGCATGCTCGTTCAGCAGATCCTCGCTTCCAAGGGTGACCTTGGCGTGATCACAGTCGAACCTGGCACCTCGGTCCAGGAGGTTTCCGCGCTGCTTTCCGCGAAGCGGATCGGGGCGGTCATCGTCTCGTCCGACGGCAAGACCGCAAAAGGCATCGTCTCGGAACGCGACATCGTGCGCGAACTGGGCAAGCGTGGCGCGGGCTGCCTGATGGATCCGGTCGAAAGCCTGATGACGGCGAAGATCGTCCATTGCACCCGCACCGAAGGCACCGACGCCGTGCTGGGCCGGATGACCGATGGCCGCTTCCGCCACATGCCGGTGATCGAAGACGGGCAGATGGTCGGCCTGATCTCGATCGGCGACGTCATCAAGGCCCGCCTGATGGAGCTTGCGGCGGAAAAGGAAGCCCTGGAAGGCATGATCAAGGGCTTCTGACGTCGGATTCGTGCTTGCACCCGCGCGGGTAATATTGTTGCGTGCGCGGTAGGCTGCGCCGGGGGACCTCATGCGTATCGGGCTATATCCGGGGACCTTCGACCCCATCACTCTGGGCCACATCGACATCATCCAGCGCGCGATGGCGCTGGTCGACCGGCTGGTGATCGGGGTCGCGATCAACCGGGACAAGGGACCGCTCTTCACTCTGGAAGAGCGCGTGGCGATGGTCGAGGCGGAATGTGCCGCCATCATCGCCAGGACCGGGGGCGAGATCGTCGTTCATCCGTTCGAGAACCTGCTGATCGACTGTGCCCGCGACGTCGGCGCCGGGATCATCGTGCGCGGCCTGCGGGCGGTGGCGGATTTCGAATACGAATTCCAGATGGTGGGCATGAACCGCGCGCTCGACGCCAGCATCGAGACGGTGTTCATGATGGCCGACGCCAGGCGGCAGGCCATTGCCTCGAAGCTGGTCAAGGAGATCGCCCGGCTGGGCGGCGACGTCTCCAACTTCGTGACACCGCCGGTGGTCGACGCCCTGGTCCACAAGTACCGCTGATGCAAAAGGGGCCCGAAGGCCCCCGCATCGTCCAGCGTTCTGGTCGCGATCAGGCCGCCTTGCCGTAGACCGCTTCGCGCGCGATCCGGTCGGCGTCGCCGGGAAGAATCCCGAGATCCAGCGCGATGTCGGCAGGCAGGTTGGCAATCTCGTTGCGGGTCTGGCGGTACAGCGCATAGTTCGCCGCAGCGGTCTTCAGCATTTCATACACAGAGGTCATCTTCATCGTCCTTATACAGCGCGAGAGGACTGCTTTTCCTTCTCGCATGGCCGGAACATAAGCGTTCCGTTGGCGCCAACAATGACCAATGCTGCGCTGCGGCTATGCAGTCACCGCATAGCTTCGGACAGGAAAAAGGGCGCCAGATGGCGCCCTTTTGCCTTTATATCAATGGGTTCAGATCAGTTTTCCCATCGCGACAGCCGTGTCAGCCATGCGGTTCGAGAAGCCCCATTCGTTGTCGTACCACGACAGGATCGACACGAAGCTCCCGTCCATCACCTTGGTCTGGTCCATGTGGAACACCGACGAATGCGGGTCGTGGTTGAAGTCGCTGCTGACCAGCTTTTCGGTCGTGTAACCCAGGATTCCCTTCAGCGGACCCTCGGCGGCGGCCTTGATCGCGGCATTCACTTCCTCGACCGATGTGGCGCGCCTGGCGATGAACTTCAGGTCCACCACGGAGACGTTCGGCGTCGGCACCCGCATGGCAAAGCCGTCAAGCTTGCCCTTCAACTCGGGCAGCACCAGACCGACAGCCTTGGCAGCGCCGGTCGAGGTCGGAATCATCGACAGCGCCGCAGCCCTGGCGCGGTACAGGTCCTTGTGCATCGTATCCAGCGTCGGCTGGTCGCCGGTGTAGCTGTGGATCGTGGTCATCATGCCCTTCTCGATCCCGATGGCGTTGTTCAGGACGAAAGCCACCGGCGCCAGGCAGTTGGTGGTGCAGGACGCATTCGAGACGACGATGTCATCCCTGGTCAGCGTGTTGTGGTTCACGCCGTAGACGATGGTCTTGTCCGCGCCGTCGCCGGGGGCGCTGATCAGCACCCGCTTCGAGCCGTTCTCAAGATGCGCCTGGCACTTTTCCTTCGAGGTGAAGATGCCGGTGCATTCCAGCACGAT
>PNNE01000145.1 GCA_013824055.1 Rhodobacter sp.
CTAGGGCGCTGTGCCGGACAGCGGGTCCGCCCCTTGCGCGCGACGCTCACTCTGGCGGAAGCAGCCAGAGCGCCTCGGGCGGGAGCGAGACTGCAAGGCTGGTGCCGGCTGCCAGCGCGGTGGCCAGGTCGGGCGTGGTCAGGGCCTGAAGCGCGCAGCCCTCCACCGTCAGGCTGATGCGGGTCTGCGTGCCCAGGAAGGTGACGGCATCGACACGCGCCATGCGGGCGTTGGGACCGGGGCCAAGGCGCAGCGCCTCGGGGCGGAGGGTCAGGATGCCGTCGCCCTCGGGCATGCCGGGGGGCAGGGTCAGCGTGCCCAGGGCAGAGCGGAAGACGCCACCCTCTGACCGGCCGGGCAGGAAATTCACCCCGCCGAAGAAGCGCGCGACCGCCAGAGAGGCGGGGCGGCGGTACAGGTCCTCGGGCGGTCCGTGCTGGGCCAGGTGGCCGTCAAGCATCAGCGCGATCCGGTCGGCAAGGGCCACGGCCTCGGCCTGGTCGTGGGTCACGACGATGGTGGTGATCCCGGTTTCCAGCTGCAGGCCGCGGATCAGCTGGCGCATCTCGTCGCGCAATCCGGGGTCGAGGTTGGACAGCGGCTCGTCCAGAAGCAGGACCCTGGGGTGCAGGACCAGCGCCCGGGCCAGGGCGGCGCGCTGCTGCTGGCCGCCGGACAGGGCGGCGGGGCGGCGGTCGCCCAGCCCGTCCAGGCGGACGCGCGACAGCATGGCGGCGACGCTGTCGGCGATCCGGGCCGGGGGCAGGCCGCGCATCCGAAGGCCGAAGCCGATGTTCTGGGCGATGGTCAGATGCGGAAAGAGAAGCGGGTTCTGGAACACCATCGTCACCCCGCGCTGTTCCGGCGGCAGGTGGGTGATGGGCCCGGTGTCCAGCCTCACCTCACCCGCGTCGGGGGCGATGAGGCCCGCGATCAGCTTCATCGTGGTGGTCTTGCCGCAGCCCGAGGGGCCGAGAAGCGCGGTCAGGCTGCCGCTTGCGGCAGTGAGGTCGAGACCGTGGACGGCGGCATGTCCCGCGCCGGGGTAGGTCTTGCGCAGGGCGTGAAGCGAGAGGGTCGTCACGGGTGCAGCCTTTCGGTCAAGGCCGCGCCCCGGCCAGTGATCCGGCGGGCGGTGACGGCCAGGACCAGAAGTCCCGGCAGGATGTAAAGCAGCGCGATGGCGGCGGTGATGTCGTTGCGCCCGGCGCTGGCAAAGCTGAACAGCAGGAGCGGCAGGGTCTGCACCCTCCCCCCGCCGACGGAAAGGGTCAGCAGGTACTGCGACCACGACACGAGGAAGGCAAACAGCGCCGCGATCATCAGGCCGGGCAGGATGGCGGGCAGGGTCACGGCCCGGAAGGTCTGCCAGGGGGTGGCGCCAAGCGAGCGGGCCTGATCCTCGAAGGCGGGGTCGAAGCGGGCGAAGACGGCGGCCATGACCAGGGTCACGTAGGGCAGGACCGGAACAAGGTGGGCCAGGATCACGCCGGGAATGGTCCCGGCAAGCCCCGCGCGCAAGAGGATGCCGTGCAGGCCGAAAACCACGGCGATGCCGGGCAGCAGTGCGGGGGCGAGGAGCAGAAGGATGACCAGGCCGCGCCCGCGAAAGCGGTAGAGGCCCAGGGCGCGGCCGGCGGGCAGGCCGATCAGGATGGCGAGCAGGGTCGTCGCGGCGGCGATCAGCGTTGTGATGGCGAAGCTGGCAAGCACTCCGGACTGCGGCGAGAGGGCGAAGCTCCAAGCCTGGGCAGAAAGCCGGTCGGGCACCAGCGCGGGGAAGCGCCAGCCCTGGGCGACCGACCAGCCCAGCAGCGGCACCAGCGGCAGCACCAGAAAGCCGGCCAGCGCCAGGCCCGCAAGCATGCGGAGATCACCGCGCACCGCTGCCGCCTTTCGCAAGCATCCGGGCATAAAGCGCCAGAAGGGCAAAGCCGATCAGCGCGATGACCACGGCCATCGCCATCGCCTCGGGCCGGGTGGCAAGGTCGGTGTCGGTCGAGGCCTGCCAGGCAAGGACCGGCAGCGCCTTCGGGGCATGGGCACCAAGGATGAGCGGGACCTCGTAGGCGCCGAAGGCAAAGGCGAAGACCAGGGCCGATGCCGCCAGGAGGCCGGGCATCAGCATGGGCAAGAGGACATGCCGGAACGCCTGCCAGCGCGTCGCGCCAAGGCTGCGGGCGACGGATTCGTGATCTTCGCCAAGGCTTTGCAGGTTGGCCAGCAGGATCAGCGTGATGAAGGGCAGCTCTTTCCAGACGTAAAGCAGGATGATGCCGATGGCATAGGGGTCCTGGGTCAGGACGGGAAACTCGGCCGGGGTGACGATCAGGCCTGCGGCATGGGCAAGGCGCGCGAAACTGCCGGATTGCGAAAAGAGGTAGAGGATGCCGATGGCGCCGACGATGTGCGGGATCGTCAGGTTCAGCTGGACAAGGAAGCTGATCAACGCCCGGCCGGGGAAGGTCTGGCGAAGAAGCAGGGCGGCGGCCAGCGCCAGCACGGCGGCGATCAGGGTCGAGACTGTGGCGACCCAAAGCGACAGGGCGAGCGAGGTCAGAAAGCCCGGCGCGGTCAGGATGGCGGTGTAGGCGGCCAGGTCCGGCTCGGTCAGCCCAAGCGCGGGCATGTAGCGGAAGGACCGCAGCAGCGTGAGGCCAAGCCCGGTCAGGAACAGCCCGCCCAGCACCAGAAGGGCCGGGCCAAGCAGCAGGGCAAGACGGGTGCGGTCGGTCACTCCGGGGCCTTTCGCGGCGGGTCGCGGGCAGCTTGCGTCAAGGCCGGGCGGTCGGCAAGGTGGGGAGGCGCGTCGTTGACGCCGTCACTCCTCGCCGGTTGCGGGCGCGGCGCGGCGAGGAGGAGCCGAAGGCGAGCGAGGAGCGGTCAGTTGCCGACGTTTGCCGCCCAGCCCTTTTCGATCGCGGTCAGCCAGTCGGCCTGCAGTTCCGGCAGCGCGGCTTTCGCCAGCTCGGCCGGGGGGACGACAGAGGGATGGGTCGTGATGGCGGCGAAACCCTCTTGCACGCCGGGTGACGTGCGGGAGACCTCGATCGCCGGGGCCGCGCCCCAGACCTCGGGCTTGGCTTTTTCAAGTTGCGCTTCGCCGGACAGCAGCAGGTTCTGCACCACCATCGCGGCGGCCTTGTTGGGCGAGTTGAAGGGGATCAGCGTGTAGTTGGTGTTGCCGATGGTGCCGTCGGTCAGCCCGAACGACCGCGTGGTTTCCGGCCAGGTCCCGGCCTGCACGGCCAGGCCGAACTGGGCGGGGTCGTAGTTGAAGCTGAAGTCGATCTCGCCGTTGGCGAAAAGCTCGTTCAACTGGGTGACGGTGGTGGGATAGGTGGCACCTTCGCGCCAGAGGAAGGGCTCGATCTCGTTCAGGATCGCCCAGGTCTTTGCTGCGGTCGCGTCGAAGCGGGCCTGGTCGAAGGGGCCGAGGAGGCTTTCGGGGCCGCCGGCGGCATGGATGAAGACATGGCGCAGGAAAGCCGATCCGGTGAAATCGGGCGGCGCGGGATAGGTGAAGCGGCCGGGGTTGGCCTTGATCCAGGCGAGGAGCCCCGCCATGTCGCGCGGCGGTTCGGCGACTACGGCGCTGTCGTGGGCAAAGGCGAACTGGACGGTGTTCCAGGGCACCTCGCAACCGTCCACCGGCACGCCGAAGTCGTTGGCGATGGCGGGGTTGTCCCAGTTGACCAGTGTGTCGTTGGGCAGCAGTCCGGTATAGCTGCAGAAGGCCAGGTCGGCCTGCTTCATCGACCGGAAGTTCTCGCCGTTGATCCAGATCAGGTCGACGGACCCCGCGTCGATCACTCCGGCCTCTTTCTCGGACAGGACCTGGTTCACGATGTCGGCGGCGTCGGTGATCGGCACGCGGTTCAGGGTGATGTCGTAGTCGGCGCGCAGCCGGTCGGCCACGTAGCCCGAGACATAGGCGTTGATCGTGTCGGACCCGCCCCACATGAACCAGTTCACCGTGCCGCCGCGCGCCTCTTGCACGATCTGGTCCCAGGACATCGCCTTGAGCGCCTCGCCATCGGCGGTGTCGGCCAGGGCGGCGGTGGACAGGGTGGCGGTGGACAGAAGCATTAGGGCAGCCAGGGATCGCAACATGATGACTCCGGGAAGGTGATTGCTTCATCAAGCCGATGCAGGCCCAAGATGCCAGTCACATGACCGTTGGCGGAGTGTAACAGGCAAGCGGTCGGGACCTGGGCA
>PNNE01000330.1 GCA_013824055.1 Rhodobacter sp.
ACCGTCGTCCCGCAGCCAGACCGGAACCAGGACGGCGGCGGGGCGCAGGGGCTTGTCGGTGGCAGGCCTGATGCCGGGGTTGAGGTCGAAATCCGAGGACGGCCCGGCGGGGCGGGACAGCGCCGCACGGAGCCTGTCCTCGACAGGGGTCATTCCGGCTTGACCGCTTCGAAGCCCAGGGTCTTGGGGTCCATCTCGTAATGCGCGCCGCAGAACTGGCAGTCGGCGGTGACGACCCCGGCCTCGGTCGTCATCCGGGCGATGTCCTTCTGGCTGTAGATCGACATGGTGCTGCGGACCTTTTCCTCGTTGCAAGAACAGCCGAAACGCACCGGCTGGGCGTCGAAGACGCGGGGGCCTTCCTCGTGGAACAGGCGGACCAGCAGGTCGGTGGGCGGGACCGAGGGGCCGATCATCTCCAGCTCTTCGACAGTGTCGAGCAGGATGTTGGCGCGGTTCCAGTTGTCGGACTCGGCACCGCCCAGGATGTCGGCATGGGTCAGAAGGCCACCCTCGCCGCTGCCCTGATCGGCCGCGACGCCGCCCACGGCGGGCATGTGCTGCAGCATGATCCCGCCGCCGCGCCAGTGCAGCGGGCGGCCCGGCTCGGCGCTTTCGCCATAGGCAAGGGCAAAGCGGGTCGGGATCTGCTCGGACTGGGCAAAGTAGGTCTGCGCGCAGTCGGACAGGCTTTTGCCGGCGATGGGGGTGAAGCCCTGGTAGGGGACCATGCCTTCGCCCTGGTCGATCATGACGGCAAAGTAGCCCTCGCCGATCTGACTGAACGGGTCGGCCTTCAGGTCCAGCCTTTCGGCGTCGTAGCTGGCATAGGCGCGGATGCGGGCGGGTTCGCCGTCTTCGGTCGGGCCGTAGTAATCGGTGGCGATCAGGCGGGCCGGACCCTTGCCGCGGACTTGCAGCGACAGTTTCCAGCGCAGCTTGACGGCCTGGCCGATCAGCGCGGTCAGCAGTGCGGTCTCGGCCACCAGCGCCTCGATCACCGAGGGGTAGGCGTGCTGCTTCAGGACCTGGTCCAGCACGCCGTCAAGGCGCGCGACCCGGCCGCGGATGCCCGAGGCGTCAAGCTGGAATGGCAGGACGGTATCGTCCCAGGCGATTTGCGAACCGGTGGTCATTCGGGGATTTCCTGATGGTGCCAGTGCTGGCATACCGCGCCTATATAGGCAGGGCAACCGATGGTCCAAGGGGTGAAGCATGATCCGACGCTATGGCGAGCCGGTGAAGGCGGGTCAGCGCTACATGCGGCGGCCGGGGGTCTATGCGGTGCTCTTGCAGGGGGATCACCTTCTTGCCACGCATCAGGCCAGCCCGGTGCCCGAGTTCCAGTTGCCGGGGGGCGGGATCGACAAGGGCGAGCAGCCGATCGCCGCGCTGCACCGCGAGGTCCATGAGGAAACCGGCTGGAAGATCGCCGTCACGCGGCACCTGGGGACGTTCCGGCGGTTCACCTACATGCCGGAGTACGATCTGTGGGCCGAAAAGCTGTGCACGGTCTACCTGGCGCAGCCGGTGCGGCGGTTGGGCGCGCCCTCCGAGGCGGGACATACGGCGGTCTGGCTGCCGGTGGACGAGGCGCTGATGCGGCTGGGAAACGAAGGCGACCGCGCGATGCTGGCGCGGCTACTCTAGCAGGTCCAGCACGATCCCCGAGACGTCGTCGGGAAACGCATCGGTCCCGGCCTTGGCGGTCAGGTCCCAGACCAGCGCCTCCAGCAGGTCGGAGCCGGTCAGATGGGCCGAAGCCTGCAGGCTTTCGATCAGCCCATCCTCGCCAAAATCGCGGCCATCGGGCAGCGGACATTCGGTGAACCCGTCCGAAACCAGCACCAGACGGTCGCCAGGCGCCACCTGGACGGTGATCTGGTCATAGGTCGCGCCGTCGATCAGGCCGACGGGCAGGCCGCCCTGCCCAAGCCGCTGCACGCGTCCGTCGCGCCGGACCAGCATCGGGTGGGGATGGCCCGCCTGCACCAGGTCCAGCCGGCCGGTCCGGCGGTCGAAGACAGCGAAGACCATCGTGAAATACTGCTCGGCCTGGATTTCAACCAGCATCAGTCGGTTGAACCTGTCGACAACGGCGGCGGGGGGCAGCAGGACATGGTCTCCGTCCGGCCCGGTCTGGAAGGCAAGGTTCTGTTCCGGCGTGGACCCGGTCAGGAACCCGGCCAGCCGCGCGGTCATCATCGCCGAGGCGACGCCGTGACCCGAGACGTCGATGGAATAGACGACCACCCGATCCGCATCGACGCGGAAGCTGCCGACAAGGTCGCCGCCCACCCGTCCCGAGTTGCGCAGGATCAGCGAGGCCTTGGCCCAGCCATAGTCGCGGACCCGGTCGCGGATCAGGGTCTGTTGCAGCTTCCGCGCCTCGATCAGGTCGCGGTCAAGCGAATCATAGATCTTCTGCAATTCGACAAGGGTCGAGACGATGACCCGGTTCTTGGCCAGAAGCTCGGCCTGCATGGCCAGCATCCGTTCCCCGGCGCGCAGGCGGGCGCGAAGTTCGTTCGACGCCACCGGCTTGGTCAGGAAATCGTCGGCCCCGGCCTCCAGCCCGTCGGCGATTTCGGTCGTCTCGGACTTGGAGGTCAGAAGCACGAAATAGCCATAGCTCTCTCGGCCCAAGGTTCTGAATTCGCGGCAGAATTCCAGACCGGTCATGCCAGGCATCATCCAGTCGCTGATGATGATGTCGATATCGGAGCTGCGGCACAGGTCCAGCGCGGCCAGAGCGGATTCGCTTTCGCTGACCCGGTAGCCCCAGCGACGCAGGTGCATGGAGACCATGTGCCGCTGTGCCCGGCTGTCGTCGACGACCAGCACGTGACGCGGCACCTCGACCGCCGGGATTCCGTCTTCAAGTTTCATCGCACTGGCAAACACGTCCGGACCTCCGTTCAGGCCAGACTGCGCGGCAGGTCTTAACGGTGCATGAAAGGTAAAATGCGCGAGGTTCTGCCGGCGGCCGGCTACCAAATGTTAACGCCGTCGAGGGCAGACTTCGGCCGTGGGTACGGCTGAACGGGATGTGGTTGCCATGATTGACTGGAAACGGGTTGCAGAATTGCGCGAAGAGATCGGCGCCGACGGCTTTGTCGAGGTTGCCGACATGTTCCTGGACGAAGCGGAAGGCGCAGTTAAGGCGCTGATCTCGGGCCTGCCTGACAGCGAGGTCGAGGGGCAGCTGCACTTCCTGAAGGGAAGCGCGCTGAACCTTGGCTTGTCCGAGCTTGCCGCGATCTGCCAGGAGGGAGAGCGCAAGGCCGCCGTCGGCCACGCTGCACTGATCGACATGATGCAGCTGGCGGCGATCTGGCGGGCATCGCGCGCGGGGCTGCTGGGCGGGTTGTCGAAGGACCGGGCGGGCGCGGCCTAGATCAGGAACTCGGACAGCGCCTCGTCATTGGTGATGTCGCGGAAGGCAAGGCCCGCTGCCTCCATCCGGCGGCGGAAGTCGTCGAAGTGGCCGGCGGTCTTGGTTTCGATCCCGATCAGGACCGAGCCGAAGTTGCGCGCGGATTTCTTCAGGTATTCGAACCGGGTGATGTCGTCGTCCGGCCCAAGCAGATTCAGGAATTCGCGCAGCGCTCCGGGGCGCTGCGGCATGCGCAGGATGAAATACTTCTTCAGCCCCGCATAGCGCTGGGCACGTTCCTTGACTTCGGGCAGCCGTTCGAAGTCGAAGTTGCCACCCGAGGTGACGCAGACCACGGTCTTGCCGCGAATCTCGTCGGCCAGTTCCGGCAGCACGTCGATGGAAAGCGCGCCCGCGGGTTCCAGGACGATGCCCTCATGGTTCAGCATTTCCAGGATGGTGACGCAGATGCGGTCCTCTGGCGCCAGCAGGACGTCGTCGCGATCGATCCAGGACAGCATCCGAAAGGTACTGTCGCCGACCCGCGCCACGGCGGCACCGTCGACGAAGCTGTTGACGCGCGGCAGTTTCGAGGGCGCCCCTTCCAGCAGGGCGGCGGTCAGGCTGGCCCCACCCAGCGGCTCGACAAAGCGGAAGTCGGTCTTGGGCGCGACCTCGCGCAGGTAGCCGGTGACGCCCGAGGCCAGGCCCCCCCCGCCCACCGGCAAGACCACCAGGTCGGGCGCGCGGCCCAGTTGCTCCAGCAGTTCCACGGCGACCGAGGCCTGACCCTCGATCACGTCGGGGTCGTCGAAGGG
>PNNE01000285.1 GCA_013824055.1 Rhodobacter sp.
TCATCACCGCAGGCACCGGGATGGACGCGCTGGCGCATTGCCTGGAGGCGTTCTCCAGCCCCTTCTACCACCCGATGAGCCAGGGCATCGCACTGGAAGGCATGCGGCTGGTGTTCGAGAACCTGCCACGCGTCCATGCCGACCCCGGCGACCTTGACGCCCGCGCGCACATGATGAGCGCGGCGGCGATGGGGGCGGTGGCGTTCCAGAAAGGGCTGGGGGCGATCCACGCGCTTTCCCACCCGATCGGGGCGGTCCACAACACCCACCACGGCACCACGAACGCCGTCGTCATGCCGATGGTGCTGGACTTCAACCGCAAGGCCGTGAAGGACCGGCTGGCCAGTGCAGCGGCCTATTGCGGGATCAAGGGCGGCTACAAGGGGTTCACCCAGCGCATCCTCGACCTGCGCGAGACGCTGGATATCCCCAAGACCCTGACCAAGCTGGGCGTCAAGGACCCCGACCTGGACATGCTGACCAAGATGGCGCTGGAGGATCCGTCCTGCGGCGGCAACCCGGTGAAGATGACCAGGAAGAACACCCGCGCGCTGTTTGAGGCCTGTTTGTAGGGTGGGCAATATTGCCCACCCTACGTCAGGGTGCGCCAGCGGATGACGTTGCGCGAGACGACCGAGATCGCCGTGATCGGCGCGGGCGTGGTGGGGCTGACCATCGCGCTGGAGCTGATCGACCAGGGCCGCGAAGTGGTCCTGGTCGATCCCGGCCAGCCCGGCATGGGCGCAAGCTACGGCAATGCCGGGACCATCGCCGGCTATGCCACCAGCCCGGTCGGCACGCCCGACGTGCTGCGGTCGCTGCCCTCGCTGCTGCTGTCGAAGACCTCGCCGCTGGCCATCCGCCACCGGGCGCTGCCGTCCCTGGCCCCCTGGCTGTTGCGGTTCCTCTGGCAGTCCCTGCCGGCCCAGGCCGAGCGCAACGCCCGCGGCATCGCCTTGCTGCTGAACGGCGCGGCCGAGATGTGGGACGATCTTGCCCTTCGCGTTCAGGGCGCGGGCATCCTGCAACGGCGCGGCTGCCTTTATCTTTACGAGACCCCGCAAGCCTTTACCCAGGCCTGGACCGGACTTGACCGCCGCCGCGCCCTGGGGGTGGAGGTGGACCTTCTTGGCCCCGACCGGCTGGCCGAGCTGGAGCCGAACCTGCCGCAAGGCCTTGGCGGGGCAGCCTTTTTCACCGGGGCGACCTTTCTGGATGATCCGGGGCGGATGATGGGCCTTGTCGCTGCTGCCGTGCAGGAGAAGGCCCGCCACATCCCCGCCCGGGCCGAGCGGCTGGAGCGGCGACCGGATGGCGTGGTGATCGAAGGTGGCGGCAAGGACGGGGGCCTGCACCTGCATGCCCGCCGCGTCGTGATCGCCGCCGGGGCGCATTCGCGGTCGCTTGCGGCGCAGGCGGGCGACCGCATCCCGCTGGACACCGAGCGCGGCTACCATGTCGAGTGGGACATGGCCGAGCCGCTCTTGTCGCGCCCCTCCTGCCCCACCGCGCGGGGCTTCTACTTCTGCCCGATGGCGGGCCGCTTGCGCGTTGCTGGCACGGTCGAGCTTGGCGGGCTACGCCTGCCGCCCTCACCGCACCGGGTTGCGAAGCTGGTCGAAGGGGCGCGGGCCTTCTTTCCCGACCTCGGGCCGCCGGACCGTGAGTGGATGGGCTTTCGCCCCTCGCTGCCGGACAGCCTGCCGGTCATCGGTCCCTCGGCGGGAGGGGACGAGGTGATCCTTGCCTTCGGGCACGGCCATCTGGGGGTGACGATGGCCCCCGTGACCGCGCGGATCGTGTCAGACCTGCTGGCAGGGCGTGATCCCGGACGCGCTGCCGCCGCCTGCCGGGCAACGCGGTTCTAGCGCCGCCACCCGCAAGGCGCTCCGGATATGCAGCAATGCAACCGCTCGTCCGGCCGATCAGGCGTAAAGTCCGGCCCAGCGGTTGATCAGTTGCCCCTGCAACCGCCTTGCGCGCCTGGTCCAGGCCTTGCCGCCCTCGGGGTCTTCCCGCTGCGCGACCGGCACCGCATCGCGACGCTCGGGGTCGCCGGTAAAGACCGCGAAGACCAGCTCGCGCCCGCCAGCAGGGACGATATGCCCGGCCAGACCCGAGACGAAGTTCAGCGTCCCCGACTTTGCCAGCACCTTGACCGGATGGCCCTCGATCACCTTGCCCTTGTCGTCCTTCATGCCGACGTTGCGCAGGACCTGCTGCAGCCCGCGCCCCTCGCGCCCGGCCTGCACCAGGACCTTCGCCATCCCGGCCGCCGTGACCCGCGAGGAGCCACCCAGCCCGGAATGGTCGCGCAGGTCGAAGCTGACCCCGAAGGTCGCCCGCACCCAGTCCGACATCGCCCGGCCCGAGGCCTCCAGCCCCGGTGCGCCGGATGCGGTCAGCCCGATGCATTCCGCCGTCAGGTTGGTCGAAAAGCGCAGCATGTCGCGCAGCATCTCGGGCAGGGGGTCGCTTTCCACGCGGCCGATCTCGTCGCCCTGCGGGGCCCTGGCCACCCGCTCGCCGGCCTCCAGCCGGATGCCCTGCGCCCGGGCCAAAGTGCGGAACACCTCGGCCGCGTAAGCGCCGGGATCGCGCACCGGCAGCCAGCGGCTTCCCCCCTTGCCCAGGGCACTCGAGGCGACCGTCCATTCCTCGACCCGGCCCCGGCCATAGGTGAACAGGGGCGTCTCACGCTGCGCCACCGCGACGCGAACCATGCCGACCTGCGGCGCGAAGCGTTCGCCCCGCGCATCGACTGTCGTCTGCCAGTCGCCCGAAACCCGCTTCCATTCGAAATGCACGCGGTTGAAATTCAGGCTCAGGCCCGCAATGGCGGCATTGTAGCCCACGTGGTCGGGCTGGTCCTGCGCTATCCCGTCCAGCCGCGGCAGCGCGCCGTCCCAGTACAGAAACCGCCCCGTCGCGCCGCGCAGCCCGGCCTTGGCCAGCCGCTGGACCAGGTCGCCCAGCTGGTCGGTCTGCAAGGTCGGGTCCCCGCCCCCCACCAGGACGACGTCGCCCTGCACCACGCCCTGCGCCACCGGCCCCGTTGCCAGCACTCGCGTCTGGAACCGGTACCCGGCCCCCAGCTTTTCCAGCGCGTAAAGCGCGGTCACGGCCTTGGCCACGCTGGCCGGCGGCAGGGGCAGGTCCGGCTCGCGTGCTTCCAGCAGATCACCCGTGCGCGCGTCCATCAGCACATAGGCGACCGCCCCGCCCAGCTTGGCAGCCTGGATCAGCTCCGAGGCATCCAGCGGCCCTGATGCCACCCCGCCCGAGGCCACCCCGCCCGAGGCCCTGCCCCCGCGCGGCACCGGACGGGGCGATGTCTCGATCACCTCGGCCACTGCCGGGAAGGCCGCCCCGACCAGAAGCCCGGCCAGCACCATCCGTCGCGAAATCCGCATCATGCCCTCCGTTTGGAATGGTGATAGCCGCATCCCTGGCGATTCCACCAGCCCGACCTGCTGACCGCAGATCGCGCTTGCGTGAGCAGACCCTGTGACGAGGGCCCGGATCAGGAAGCCGACCCTAGCGTCCCGACGTCCAGCCGCCCCGTGCCCGGATCTTGGTCGAGGAGGCGTCGTTCATCGGCAGGTTCACAAAGGACCAGACCGGCGGTCGTCGCCCGCGCAAGGGCTCGCCCCGGTCCACCTGATGCACCCGGAACGCCCGCGCCGCGACCGACAGCCGGGCCGCCACGCCCGAACCCGGCCGCGCCAGCACCCCCACCGCGACCGACCGCAGGATATCGCGCCAGCGGCCCCAGCGGTGGAACTGCACCAGGTTGTCCGCTCCCATCAGCCAGACGAAGGTGACGCCGGGATAGATCGCCCGCAGCCGGTCAATGGTGTCCGCCGTGGCGCGAGTCCCCAGCACCGCCTCCAGCGCCGTGATCTTCACCCGCGGGTGCCGCATCACCGCTTGCGCCCGCGCCAGCCGGTCCGCCATCGGCGCGGGCTGGCGCGGCTTCAGCGGGTTCGCGGGCGTCACCAGCCACCAGACCTGATCCAGGCCCATCCGCTTCAACGCCTCGCGCGTGATGTGCGCATGCCCCTCATGCGCCGGATCGAAGGATCCGCCGAGCAGGCCGATGACCATGCCCTTGGTTGCCAAGGGAAACCCCTGCCGCATCC
>PNNE01000117.1 GCA_013824055.1 Rhodobacter sp.
GTTGACTCCCCCGGTTCCGCCTGTATAAGCCCGCCAGTCCCGGAAGCGATTCCGGGGCTTTTCATTGGTGTTGGTGGCCCCCGCAAGGGGATGCCTGTCGCCCCGGATCACTTCCGGGGAAAGGACAACGCCCTTCATCGCCGCTTTGCGGCAGCATAAAGAAGGAGATCAGCGGTGACCAAACGCACCTCTGCCAAGTACAAGATCGACCGCCGCATGGGCGAGAACATCTGGGGCCGTCCGAAGTCCCCGATCAACAAGCGCGAGTACGGTCCGGGCCAGCACGGCCAGCGCCGGAAGAACAAGCTGTCGGACTTCGGCACGCAGCTGCGCGCCAAGCAGAAGCTCAAGGGCTACTACGGCGACCTGACCGAAAAGCAGTTCCGCAAGATCTATGGCGAAGCCGAGCGGGTGCGCGGCGACACCGGCGAGATGCTGATCGGCCTGCTGGAGCGTCGCCTGGACGCGGTGGTCTACCGCGCCAAGTTCGTCCCGACGATCTTCGCCGCCCGCCAGTTCGTCAACCACGGCCACGTCCTGGTGAACGGCAAGCGCGTGAACATCGCGTCCTACCGCGTGTCGGAAGGTGACGTGATCCAGGTCCGGGAAAAGTCGCGCCAGATGGCGCTGATCCTGGAAGCGATCCAGCTGACCGAGCGTGACGTTCCGGACTATCTGGAAGTCGACAACAACAAGCTGACGGCGAAGTTCGTGCGGACCCCCGGACTGGGCGATGTGCCCTATCCGGTGCAGATGGAACCGAACCTCGTGGTCGAATACTACGCGAAGAACTGATCCCCTCGGGGGTCGTGACCCAAGGCCGCGCCGCCCGGCGCGGCCTTTTTCATTCCGGCGCCTTTCGCGCCCTTCTTTGACCGGGGGGACCCAAGGACCATGACCATCAAGACTGTCCACGCCACCATCGACGGCGCGCTGGTGATGATCGGCTTCGGCTCGATCGGGCGGGGGGTGCTGCCCCTGATCGAGCGGCACATCGGTTTCGACCGCGCGCGGTTCACCGTCATCGAACCTTCGGACGAATACGCGCATATCCTGCGGGATCACGGCATCCGGCATCTGCAGGTGGCGCTGACGGCGGAGAATTTCGCCGAGGTGCTGCGCGGCCTGTTCCCCACGGGGCGGGGCATGATCGTCAACCTGTCGGTGGATGTGGATTCGATCGAGCTCATGAAGCTCGCCCAGGAAATGGGGGTCCAGTACATCGACACGGTGGTCGAACCCTGGCCGGGGTTCTACTTCGGCTCGACCCTGCCCAATGCCGACCGGACGAACTATCCGCTGCGGGAACGCGTGCGGGAGCTGGGCAAGGCTTATGTCGGCGGGCCGACGGCGGTAAGCTGCTGCGGGGCCAACCCCGGCATGGTGTCGTGGCTGCTGAAGGAGGCGCTGTTGCGGCTGGCGGCGGATACGGGCGTTCAGGCCGATCCGAAATCGCGCGAGGACTGGGCCCGGCTGATGCAGGGGCTGGGGGTCAAGGGCATCCATGTGGCCGAGCGGGACACTCAGGTCTCTGCGCGACCAAAGCCGGTGGGGGTGTTCGTGAACACCTGGTCGGTCGACGGGCTGCTGTCCGAAGGGTATCAACCGGCCGAGCTGGGGTGGGGCACGCATGAGAAGAAGCTGCCGCCGCACGGACATGCCTTCGACCACGGGCCGGGCTATGCGATCTGGATCGACCGGCCCGGCGCGGACACCAGGGTGCGGTCCTGGTGCCCTGGCGTCGGCCCGCAGTTCGGCTTCGTCATCACCCACAACGAGGCGCTGTCGATCCCGGATTACTACACTGTCTGGGACCAGGGCCGCGCCAGCTATCGCCCGACCTGCCACTACGCCTACCACCCCTGCAACGACGCGATCCTGTCGATGCACGAGATGAACGGCGCGGGGAAACGCCAGCCGGCCCAGCACATCCTGACGGCGGACGAGATCATCGCGGGCGGGGATGACCTCGGGGTTTTCCTCTATGGCCATGCCAAGGGTGCGATGTGGTATGGATCGCGGCTGTCGTGCGAAGAGGCGCGGCGGCTGGCACCTTACCAGAATGCCACCGGCATGCAGGTCACGTCCGCTGTTCTTGCGGCGATGGTCTGGGCGGCCGAGAATCCCGACCGGGGCTTCGTCGAGGCCGACGAGATGGACCACGTCCGCTGCCTTGACGTGCAGCGCCCCTACCTCGGGTCCGTCGAGTGTCACTACACGGACTGGACCCCGATCCAGAACCGGATCAACAGCTTCGCCGAAGACCGCGACGACGCAGACCCGTGGCAGTTCACCAACTTCCTGGCAATCTGACCGGCGGCTTTCGAATCGAGCGCCTGGCGGCGCATTGGCTCTGCCCGACAAGCGCGGCTCCGGGTGGAACCCTCTGGCCTTGAGACGCTTTGGCGGGTAAAGGGAGCCACAACCCGGGGGTCCAGATGAACGACCAGATCACGCCGCAGCCAGGCATTCTTGACATCGCTCTGTATGAGGGTGGCAAGGCGCATGTCGCGGGCGTCGCAAATGTCGTCAAGCTGTCGTCCAACGAAAACCCCTTTGGCCCTTCGGACAAGGCGAAAGAGGCCTTTTCCCGCACGGTCCATTCCTTGCACCGCTACCCGGTCACCGACCACGCCGACCTGCGCACGGCGATTGCCGAAGTGCACCGGCTGGACGCGAGCCGCATCATCTGCGGGGCGGGCTCGGACGAGATCATCACGTTCCTTTGCCAGGCCTATGCCGGGCCGCGCGACGAGGTGGTGTTCACCGAGCATGGTTTCCTGATGTACCGCATCTCCAGTCTTGCCGTGGGCGCGACCCCCGTCGAGGTGCAGGAGCGCGAGCGCACGGCGGATGTCGATGCGATCCTGGCTGCGTGCAATCGTCGCACAAGGCTGGTGTTCCTGGCCAATCCGAACAACCCGACGGGAACGATGGTTTCGGCGGCGGAAATCGCCCGGCTTGCCGAAGGCCTTCCGCCCCAGGCGCTTCTGGTGCTGGACGGGGCCTATGCGGAATATGTGGAAGGCTACGACGGCGGGGCCTCGCTGGTCGATTCGCGCGACAACGTCGTGATGACCCGCACCTTCTCGAAGGTCTATGGCCTTGGCGGGCTGCGGATCGGCTGGGGCTATGGTCCCCGCCATGTCATCGACGTCCTGAACCGCATCCGGGGCCCATTCAACCTGTCGACCACGCAGCAGGAGGCCGCCGAAGCCGCCGTGCGCGACCAGGATTTCGTCGCCAAATGCCGCAGCGAGAACACGCGGATGCGGTCGTGGCTGGCCAATGCCCTTGCCGAGATCGGGGTGCCATCGGACACCTCGATGGCGAATTTCATCCTCGCGCGGTTCGCGAGCCAGGAGGAGGCCGAGGCCTGCGATGCCTTCCTGCAAAAGCAGGGCCTGATCGTGCGTCGGGTGGCGGGCTACAAGCTGCCGCATTGCCTGCGGATCACCATCGGCGATGAATCCTCGTGCCGCCAGGTCGCCCATGCCGTTGCGCAGTTCAAGGGTGTGAAATGATCTACCCGCGCGTCGCTTTGATCGGCCTGGGGCTGATCGCGTCTTCGATGGCGCATGCGATGCGGGCGCGCGGGCTGGCTGGGGAAATCGTGGGCTACGCCAGGTCGTCCGAGACTCGGGCGGTGGCGAAGGACCTGTTCTGCGACCGGGTCTGCGACACCGCGGCCGAGGCGGTTCAGGGCGCCGACCTGGTGGTCCTGGCCGTGCCCATCGGCGCGATGGAAGCGCTTGCCGCCGAGATCGGGCCGCATCTGAAACCGGGGGCGACGGTGACGGACGTGGGGTCGGTCAAGCAGGCCGTGGTCGATGCCGTGGCACCGCATCTGCCTGCAGGCGTGCATTTCATCCCCGGCCACCCGATGGCGGGGACGGAGTATTCCGGGCCACGTTCGGGGTTTGCGACGCTGTATCAGAACCGCTGGTGGCTTCTGACGCCGACCGAGGAGTGCGACCCGGAGGCACTGGCCCGGCTGCGCCAGTTGATCGAAGGCATGGGCGCCAGGGTCGACACGATGGATGTGGCGCACCAC
>PNNE01000175.1 GCA_013824055.1 Rhodobacter sp.
GCGGCAGCGCCGTCACGGATCGCCGCGATCGTCTTTTCCGATTCGGCAGCCCTTGCCGCGATCTCCGCATCCGCCCGGGCGGTTGCGGCGTCGAGGTCCTTCTGGATCTCGGCCATGGCCTGGGCGACGATCTTGGCCGCTTCGGCGCGGGCGCTGACCAGCGCCTCGTTATAGGCCTTCTCGGCCTGTACCGCGCGCTGTTTCAGTTCGTCGGCAGCGGCGAGGTCGTTCGTGATGGTGCCCTTGCGGTCGGCCAGCACGGCGCCGATGCGCGGCAGGGCGATCCGCGACAGGATCAGGTAGATCACGACCAGGGTGACCAGAGTCCAGAAGATCAGGTTGGGCCAGGTCGTGAAATCCAGTTGCGGCATGCCCACGGTGGGTACCGCCGCGCCAGGTGCCTCGGTTGCCATGTCGACTTGTCCTTTGGCTGGGAAATCTGGGCCGGACCCGGGGGGCCGGCCCGAAGATCAGGTGCGAAGGATCAGGCGACGAAGATCAGCAGCAGCGCGATCAGGAACGAGAAGATCCCCAGCGCTTCGGCAAAGGCGATGCCGACGAAGAGGTTCGCGGTCTGACCCGGTGCCGCAGAGGGGTTGCGCAGCGCACCGGCGAGGAAGCTGCTCACGATGTTGCCCACCGCGATGCCCGAGCCGGCAAGCCCGAACGCCGCCAGGCCCGCACCGATGAATTTCCCCATTTCTGCAAGTTCGCCTTCCATTTGGTATCTCCTGTTTGGAATTGGCTGAAAGTTGATCGGGTTGCCCCGGTGGTCGGGACCCAAGTGGTCGTTTTCCCGTGGCCGGGCCTCTAGTGATGCGCCTCGCCGACAGCGTCGCGCAGGTAGACGCAGGTTAGGATCGTGAACACATAGGCCTGCACGGTGGCGACCAGAACCTCGAGCGCGTACATGCCGACGATGCCCATGATCGGCACCACCGATCCCACGCCAAGCGCGCCGGCGAAGCCCGCGATCACCTTGATCACCGCGTGGCCGGCCAGCAGGTTGCCGCCCAGACGCACCGAGTGCGACAGCGGGCGGACGAAATACGAGATCACCTCGATCACTGCCAGGATCGGGCGCAGCGCCGCCGGAGCCGAGGAAACCCAGAACATCCCCAGGAACCCCACGCCCTTGCGCGCGATGCCGACCAGCGTGACGGTAAAGAACACCAGCAGCGCCAGGGTCGCGGTCACCGCGATCTGCGCGGTCGAGGTGAAGGAGGTCGGGATCAGACCCAGCAGGTTGGACAGGAACACGAAAAGGAACAGCGTCATCACATAGGGAAAGAAGCGCAGCGCCTCGTGGCCGGCCACATCCTCGACCATCCGGTGGATGAAGCCGTAGATCAGTTCGGCGATCGACTGCCCCCGCGACGGCACGATGGCACGGCGACGGGTGGACAGCACCAGAAGCGCGACCGTCGCCAGGACGGTGACGCCCATCCAGAGCGTGGCGTTGGTGGGAGTGTACCACAGGATCGCGCCATCGCCGAACAGCGGCCGCAGCAGGTACTGGCTCATCGGGTCGATGTTGAAACCGCCTTCGGCTGGTGTGGCCATCGCCTAGCTTTCCTCGTCCTTGGCAGCCCGCCGGGCCGCCGCCTCATACTGCCGGGCCGACCCCAGCATCGTGCGGATCCCCGCCGCGAAGCCGAGCAGCGAAAAGATGATCAGGAAGACCGGCAGCGTGCCCAGAAGCACGTCAAGCCCGTAGCCGACCCCAAGACCGAGAAGCATCCCGATCACAAGCTCGAGCATCATCCTCCAGGCCACCTCGCCCTGCGAGAAACCCTTGGCCGTGTTGGTCCGCTCTGGTTCCACCTTTTCCTTGACCTGCCGCAGCCGCGTTTCCAGCGCCTTGAGACGGTCGGGATCGGGTTCGGACGCCATAGCAAGGTCCTTTCACGGTCGCGGCGGTTCTACGGACCGGGCGGGACAGAGTCAAGCAGGCAGATTGCGCTGGAAGGTATTGAAAGAAGGCGATTTAATTGAAGGCCCGATGTGCCTGCGACAGCATGTCGGCCGGTTTACATATTCAACCCGAAGGTTGACGATCGCCGCCGCCCGAAGGATAACCGCGGCATGACCAACCGCCTCGATGCTGTCTTCGCCGCCCTGGCCGACCCGACGCGGCGGGCGATCCTGTCCATGCTGCTGGAGGACGACATGGCGGTGACCGATGTCGCCGAGCCCTTTGCGATGAGCCTGGCCGCGATTTCCAAGCACCTGGCCGTGTTGTCCGAGGCCGGCCTCATCAGCCGCGAAAGGCGCGGTCGGGTGATCTGGTGCAAGCTGGAGCCCGAGGCAATGGCCGGGGCGACGCTCTGGATGCGGGCTTTCGGGCAGCTCGATCCCCTGGACCTTGACGCCTTCGAGCGGTTCCTGGAACAGGAACTTGCGGATGAGGACTAAGGCCGTCTGCGGCGCCGCAGCCACCGTTGCGTCGCGCGACGGGACCGGATGATCACGGTCGAAATCGGTGCGCGCAGATGCGGCAGGTCGACGGCCAGCAGCAGCAGGCCCGCAGGCAGCATCCACAGGCCCAGGACCGGCAGGAACCAGAAGCAGCCCCCGATGGTCAGCAGGATCGCCAGCGGCAGGCGGACCAGCAGCCAACTGCCGCGCCGCAGGTGCGACAGTGGGACACGCAAGGGCGGGGCCAGGCTCTCCAGGGCCTGGAACTGCCGGTGAAACCTGCGCTCGCGCCGTGACATGCGGGGACCCCCTGCGCGCAGGGTAGGCCGCCGCGGTTACAGCGGTGCGACAGTCGCTAGCGTCGCCGGGCCCGCCAGCGGGTCGCGATCATCCGTGCCTTGCGTCGACTGCGGATGATGAAGGCCGAGATCGGTCCGCGCAAGATGGGCAGGTCGACGGCCAGCAGCAGAAGGCCAAGCGGAATCATCCAGACGCCCAGGACCGGCAGGAACGCGAAGACCCCTCCGACGATCAGCAGCAGTGCGATGGGAAAGCGGATCGGAAACCAGCTGTCCCGGCGCAGGGTGGACATCGGACCGCGCAGGGACGGGGCCAACCGCTCCAGCGCCTCGAACTGTCGTTGGAACCTGCGTTCCCGTCTTTGCTTTGGGGCCATGCGTGAAAGATGGGTGTGTCGTGCCGCGGTTCAAGGCAGGAGCGACAGGCAAGCGAGAAATCTGCCTGGTCGCGGACACCGGAATCGCCGCAGACATCGGACCAGAGCCGTTGCAGGCTCCGGTTCGATTTCCTTGCCGGGACCTTTCAGCCGTCGATGCGGATGCGCGCGTTGGTCGGGTCGAAGGGGCTGTCTTCGGTCACGACGGCGTCCCATTCCTGCAACTGGATCTTCACTTTCAGCTTCTGGCCCGGCTCGGCAAGGGCGGCGGGGACATAGCCCATGCCGATCTGCTTGCCAAAGGCCACGGAATAGCCGCCCGAGGTCAGGCGGCCGACCTTGATGCCGTCATGGATGATCGCTTCCTTGCCCCAGGGGTCGGTATCGGACGGGCCGTCGATCAGCAGGGTGACGCATTTCGACCGGATGCCGGTGGCCAGCATCTTTTCCTTGCCGCGGAAGTCCTTGGTCAGGTCGACGAAGCGGTCGAGGGCGGCCTCCAAAGGCGTCGCATCGCGGCCAAGCTCGTTGCCGAAGGCGCGGTAGGATTTCTCCTGCCGCAGCCAGTTCTGCGCGCGGGCGCCGACGCCCTTCAGGCCGTGCTTCGCGCCCACCGACCAGATCAGGTCCCAGAGGTAGCGGCCGAATTCGATCGGATAGTGCAGCTCCCAGCCCAGTTCGCCCGTGTAGGCCACGCGGATCGCGCGGACCGGGCACATGCCCAGTTCGATGTCGCGGCAGGACAGCCAGGGAAAGCGCTTGTTGCCAAGGACGGTGTCGGGATCGGCGTCCTTGACGATGTCCTTCAGCAGGGCGCGGGCGTTGGGGCCGGCCAGCGCATAGACGCCCCACTGGGTGGTGACGTCGTGGATGTCGATATGGCCGTGGCCGGAAGCCATCCAATCGTCGGCGGATTTTTGCAGGAAGTCGTAG
>PNNE01000387.1 GCA_013824055.1 Rhodobacter sp.
GGCCGTGCGTCAGTGGCCGAACGGCTTTGTGCAGGTCGAATACAGGCTATGAAACCGAACGGGCCGAAGGTTTCCCTTCGGCCCGTTTCCCAGTGCCACGCTTGTTGCGGAATACCGATTACCCCTTGAGCGCCTTGTTCAGGTAGTCGTCGACCTTCTCCAGATAACCCATCGTGGTCAGCCACTTCTGGTCCGGCCCCACCAGCAGCGCGAGGTCCTTGGTCATGTGGCCGTCTTCCACGGCGTCCACGGTCACCTTTTCCAGCGTCGTGGCAAAGCGCATCAGCGCCTCGTTCCCGTCCAGCGTCGCGCGGTGCTTGAGGCCCCCGGTCCAGGCGTAGATCGAGGCGATGGAGTTGGTCGAGGTCTGCTTGCCCTTCTGATGCTCGCGGTAGTGGCGGGTCACGGTGCCGTGCGCGGCCTCGGCCTCGACGATCTTGCCATCGGGGGTCATCAGCACGGATGTCATCAGGCCCAAGGAGCCGAAGCCCTGCGCCACGATGTCGGACTGCACGTCGCCGTCATAGTTCTTGCAGGCCCAGACATAGCCGCCCGACCATTTCAGCGCGGACGCCACCATGTCGTCGATCAGTCGGTGTTCGTAGGTGATGCCCTTGGCCTTGAACTTGTCGGCGAATTCCGCGTCGAAGACCTGCTGGAAGATGTCCTTGAAGCGGCCGTCATAGGCCTTCAGGATCGTGTTCTTCGTGGACAGATAGACCGGAACGCCGCGCTGCAACCCGTAGTTCAGCGAGGCGCGGGCAAAGTCGGTGATGCTGTCATCCAGGTTGTACATGCCCATGTAGACGCCGGCCGAGGGGGCCGAATAGACGTCGCGCTCGATCACGGTGCCGTCGTCGCCGACGAACTTCATCGAAAGCTTGCCCGCGCCGGGGAACTTGAAGTCGGTCGCGCGGTACTGGTCGCCAAAGGCGTGGCGGCCGACGACGATCGGCCGGGTCCAGTGCGGCACCAGGCGCGGGACATTCTTGCAGATGATCGGCTCGCGGAAGATCACGCCGCCCAGGATGTTGCGGATCGTGCCGTTCGGGCTTTTCCACATCTGCTTCAGGCCGAATTCCTCGACCCGCTGCTCGTCCGGGGTGATCGTGGCGCATTTGACGCCGACGCCGTACTGCTTGATGGCATTGGCCGCGTCGATGGTGATCTGATCGTCGGTGCGGTCGCGCTCCTCGATCCCGAGGTCGTAGTATTTCAGGTCGATGTCGAGATAGGGCAGGATCAGCTTCTGCTTGATGAAATCCCAGATGATCCGGGTCATCTCGTCGCCATCAAGCTCGACGACGGGGTTGGCTACCTTGATCTTCGACATCTGTCTCTCCGGCTAATGGGATTCGGTTGGCCGCTGCATAGCGGAAAATCCGGGCCAAGGGAAGTGCGGTATGCGATTGTATACCGAATTGCCGCAGCCCTTGGCGCACCGCTCGTCGTGGACTGCGTCACTCCTCGCTGGGGCGGTCCCCGACAAGGAGACGACAAGGAGACGACGTCGAACGAAGCGGCTCAGGCGAACCAGGGCCGGGCCTTGGCTTTCACCCGGTCGGCTGCATTCGGAAACGCGAACTGCGCCTCAAGCCGGTCGGTCAATGACCCGAGCCTGCATGGTCGACCGGCAGGTCTTCCCCGGCCCCGGCCTCGGCCTCGGAGATCAGCCCGCGCTTGGCGGCCAGAGCGCGCTCCAGGTATTCGCGGCCCCGGCGTTCGGCCAGGCGGACGCGGATCGAGGTGATGTAGGCCTCTTGAAACGTCGGCGAGGCGGCCATCAGCACCTGCGCCACCTTTTCGTAGAAGCGGTCGTCGCCAAGTTCGGCCTCGGCGGCAAGGACGTCGTCGGCCAGCTTGTCGGCCAGAAGCTGCAACGCGGACATTAGCGGGTGGCCTCCGTCATCCTCCGGCGGACATAGTCCGAGACCGTCTGGATCATCGGTTTCATATGTGCCTCTTCGTCCTTGAAGAAGTGGTCCGCGCCTTCGATCTCGGTGTGGGTGATCGTGATGCCCTTCTGCTCGTGCAGCTTGCCGACGAGCGTCCTGGTGTCCTTCGGGGGGGCCACCTTGTCGGCCGAACCGTTGATGATCAGACCCGAAGACGGGCAGGGGGCCAGGAACGAGAAGTCGTAGAGGTTCGCCGGCGGGGCCACCGAGACAAAGCCGGTGATCTCGGGCCGCCGCATCAAGAGCTGCATCCCGATCCAGGCCCCGAAGCTGAAACCGGCGACCCAGCACTGCTTGGAATTCTGGTTCATCGCCTGCAGGTAATCCAGCGCCGAGGCGGCGTCGGACAGCTCGCCGATGCCCTGGTCATACTCGCCCTGGCTGCGCCCGACGCCGCGGAAGTTGAAACGCAGCACCGTGAAGCCCAGATTGTAGAAGGCGTAATGCAGGTTGTAGACCACCTTGTTGTTCATCGTCCCGCCATAGGCCGGGTGGGGATGCAGCACGATGGCAATCGGCGCGTCGCGGTCCTTTTGCGGGTGATAGCGGCCCTCAAGGCGTCCGTCGGGGCCGGCAAAGATAACCTCGGGCATTGCACTCTTCTCATGCGGGAGCGATTTCTTGACGCTTTCGCTCGGATAAACTAGAACCGTTCTAAGGCGGGCTGGCCGGGGCCGGGACCGACCTTTCGGGGCTTGACTGAGGTAATGCCGCACAGGCGCGGCGTCAATGCGATTGCGATTCCCGGCAGGCCGGGGCGGAGGGGCGGCATGAAGCTTTCGACCAAGGGGCGCTATGCGATGGTGGCATTGGCCGACCTTGCGCTGGCCGAAGGGCAAAAGGGCGGCGACGACCTGGTGTCGCTGGCTGCGATTTCCAAGCGGCAGGACATCAGCCTGCCCTATCTTGAACAGCTCTTCGTCAAGCTCCGCCGCGCGGGCCTGGTCGAGGCGGTGCGGGGACCGGGCGGCGGCTACAAGCTGGCCCGCAGCCCGAACGACATCCGCATCTCCGAAGTGATGCAGGCCGTCGAAGAGACGGTGGATGCCATGCACACCGGGGCAGGGGCTTCCGGCGGGCTGTCGGGGTCGCGCGCCCAGTCGCTGACCAACCGGCTGTGGGAAAGCCTGTCGGCCAACGTCTACGTCTTCCTGCATCAGGTGCGGCTGTCGGATGTCGTGAAGAACGACCTGACCCCCTGTCCCGCCGTGCCGCATCTGTTCCGCGTGGTGGACGAGGAATGACACGGGTCTACCTTGACTGGAACGCGACCGCCCCTCTGCGCCCCGAGGCGAAGGCGGCGATGCTTGCGGCGACAGAGGTGGTCGGAAACCCCTCGTCGGTCCATGCCGAAGGGCGGGCGGCCAAATCGCTGCTGGAGACATCGCGCGCCAGGATCGCCGCCGCACTTGGGGCCGAGGGTTCCGATATCGTCTTCACGTCGGGCGCGACCGAGGCCGCCTCGCTGGCCTGCGCCGGTCGTGGTCTGGTCTGCGCGGGCGTGGAGCATGACGCGGTTGCGGCCTGGTGCGAGCCGTCGCTGCCGGTGGACGGGCAGGGCAGGGTGGCAGTCAGCGACCCGGCCCGGACCGCCTTGCAACTGGCGAATTCCGAAACCGGCGTGATGCAGGACTTGCCCTCCGGCCTGGCGGTCAGCGATCTGACGCAGGCTTTCGGCAAGGTGCCATTGGCCTTCAACTGGCTGGGCTGCGACATGGGCCTTGTGTCGGCGCACAAGCTGGGCGGCCCCAAGGGCATCGGCGCGCTGGTGGTGCGGCGGGGGATCGACGTGCCGGCGCAGCTGAAGGGCGGCGGGCAGGAGATGGGCCGCCGGGCGGGGACCGAGAACCTGATCGGCATCGCCGGTTTCGCCGCCGCCGCCGAGGCCGCCGCGCGCGATCTGGCCGATGGTGTCTGGGATGAAGTCGCCGAACTTAGAAATATTCTAGAATCGGAGTTGTCGGCTGCGGCAAAAGAAACTATTTCCGTCGGGAATGGGTTGCCTAGACTGCCGAACACGCTGTGCCTGATCGCTCCGGGTTGGAA
>PNNE01000207.1 GCA_013824055.1 Rhodobacter sp.
GCTCTGGGTCCCCGGCCTGACGCGCTGACCCTCTGATCGGCGCCCGCGATCAAAACGCGGCGTCGCGTCGCGCCAACCTGTCGCATTTGCTCTGTTGCGACGTTTCCCGATCCGGTAACAGGCGGGCGAGAGCTTGTGTGCCCTTGCGGCGCGTCGAAGAGGAGTGCGGCCATGAAGGTTCTGGTCCCGGTCAAGCGGGTGATCGACTACAACGTGAAGGTGCGGGTGAAGGCGGACGGGTCGGGGGTTGACCTCGCCAACGTCAAGATGAGCATGAACCCCTTCGACGAGATCGCCGTGGAAGAGGCGATCCGGCTCAAGGAAAAGGGCGTCGCGACCGAGGTTGTCGTCGTCTCCATCGGCGTCAAGCAAAGCCAGGAAACCCTGCGCAACGCGCTGGCGATGGGGGCCGACCGGGCGATCCTGATCGAGGCGACCGACAACGTGCATGTGGATATCGAGCCGCTGGCCGTGGCCAAGCTGCTGGCGGCGGTGGTGAAGGAAGAGGCTCCGGGCCTGGTCCTTTGCGGCAAGCAGGCGATCGACAATGACATGAACGCGACCGGGCAGATGCTGGCCGCGCTGCTGGGCTGGAGCCAGGCGACCTTTGCGTCCGAGGTTGCCGTCGAGGGCGACCATGCCCGCGTCACGCGGGAAGTGGACGGCGGGTTGCAGACGATCACGGTGAAGCTGCCGACGATCATCACTGTCGACCTGCGCCTGAACGAGCCGCGCTATGCCTCGCTGCCGAACATCATGAAGGCCAAGGCCAAGCCCTTGGCGACGAAGACGCCCGCCGACTATGGAGTCGACGTCGCGCCGCGACTGTCGGTCGTCAAGACCGTGGAACCGGCCGGCCGCAAGGCTGGCGTCAAGGTCGGCTCGGTCGCCGAACTGATCGCGAAACTCAAGGACGAAGCGGGGGTGCTCTGATGGCCGTTCTTCTTCTGGCTGATGTTGTTGACGGGAAACTGGCGACCGACCAGGTCGCCAAGACCCTGACGGCGGTGAAATCGCTTGGCCCGGTGACGGTTCTGGTGGCCGGCACGGGCGGCGACGCGGCGGCTGCGGAAGCGGCGACGCTGGACGGTGTGGCGAAGGTGCTGTTCGCCGACGATCACGCCTATTGCCACGGCATGTCCGAACCCACCGCCGCGCTGATCGTGTCGCTGGCCGGAGAGTACGAGCACATCGTCGCCGCCTCGGGCGCGCTGTCGAAGTCGGTCCTGCCGCGCGTGGCTGCCCTGCTGGACGTGATGGTGATTTCCGAAGTCCTGGCGGTGATCGACGGCTCGACCTTCGACCGGCCGATCTATGCCGGCAACGCGATCCAGACGGTCAGGACCTCGGACGCGAAGAAGGTGCTGACCGTGCGGACCGCGACCTTCGACGCGGCGGGCAAGGGTGGCAATGCCCCGGTCGAGAAGGTCTCGGCCGCGGTCGATGGCGGCATGTCGGCCTGGGTCGAGGACAAGGTGGCGTCCTCGGACCGGCCGGAACTGACCTCGGCGGGCGTCGTCGTCTCGGGCGGTCGGGGCGTGGGAAGCCAGGCCGACTTTGCGCTGATCGAGAAGCTGGCGGACAAGCTGAACGCGGCTGTCGGCGCCTCGCGCGCGGCCGTGGACTCGGGCTACGCGCCGAACGACTGGCAGGTCGGACAGACCGGCAAGGTCGTCGCACCGGATCTGTATGTGGCGGTCGGCATCTCGGGCGCGATCCAGCATCTGGCGGGCATGAAGGACAGCAAGGTCATCGTCGCGATCAACAAGGACGAAGAGGCGCCGATCTTCCAGGTCGCCGACTATGGCCTGGTCGCCGACCTGTTCACCGCCGTACCGGAACTGATCGAGAAGCTTTAGGGCAAGCTGGGCGGTATCGCCCACCCTGCGCCTGGACAAGGGGCCGCCTTCGGGTGGCCCTTTTCACATCAGGGACCGCAAGGTCGGGGCCAGCGCTGCCGCGACCTCGGCATGCATCGCCGCGCCTGGCAGACCGGCGGCCAGTGCGGCCTCGGTCTCTGGGAAGGTCATGTCGAAGGGCGCAAGCGACCGGGCGCGCGGGCTGGGGGTTGCGACCACGACGGCATCCACCTCGGGCCGCAGCGCGTCCAGCATCGTGCGGTCGATGAAGGGCGGCGCAGGCTCCAGCCCCAGGGCTCTGTCCGGGGGCGGGGCATCGGCAAGCCAGAGCAGGACGCGTCGCCTGGGCATCCGGGCCAGAAGCTGGCGCATCCGGGACAGCCAGGTGTCCTTGAGCGCCGTGATCACCTGAGCGCAGGCGCCTGGATCGCTCCGCTCCAGCATCTGCAGCAGATGCCGGGTGAAATGGATCTCGGTAAAGTCGACCTGGGGAAACAGCGCGCGCAGCGCCGGGGTTGCGACCAGAAAGCGGTCATTGCGGCGGCTGTGGACCGAATAGAACGGGTTCGACAGCGCCTCGGCCCCCGTCACCTGCACCACGGCCACCTGGGCGCGGCCCGCGATGTCCAGTGCGGCCGGGTCGGAAAGGTAGAAGTCCGGTCCCGCGTTCAGCCCCCCAAGGTTGGCGACCGGACGGCCCAGCGCTGCTTCCACCAGCGCCGGATAGGGCCGTGCCACGTATTTCCCGAAAGTGGCCGACCCGCCCAGCACGGCCACATAGGGCTGCGCAAGGTCACGCTCTGGCCCCCGGAACACGGCCTTCGACGCGCCATAACGGCACGGAAAGTAATCCAGCCCCCCCGCTTCCGCCGGAATCGACATCATCCCATCACCCGATTGCAGTCTACCCGCCGCAAAGTCTGCCCGATGGTGGTTGCCGAATGGCTAAAATCGGGCGCATCGCTAAAGGTCTACGCATTTCCCCATCCTTGCGCGGACCCGACCCACGGGGCATAAGCGAAGGCGTCAGACGGAGGTGCATGCGATGGAGATCAAGCTGGTGGGCGTCGTGGGTGCCGGGCAGATGGGCAACGGGATTGCGCATGTCTTCGCGCTTGCGGGCTATGACGTGCTGATGACCGACATTTCGGAAGAAAGCCTGTCCAAGGCCCTTGCGACCATCGAGCGGAACATCGACCGCCAGGTCTCTCGCGGCAAGGTCCTGCCCGCCGACAAGCGCGCGGCGATGGAGCGGATCAAGACCTCGCTGAAGCTGTCGGATCTTGGCCAGTGCGACCTGATCATCGAGGCCGCCACCGAACGCGAGACGGTGAAGCAGGCGATCTTCGAGGACCTTTTGCCGCACCTGAAGCCGACGACGATCCTGACCTCGAACACCTCGTCGATTTCCATCACCCGGCTGGCGTCGCGGACGGACCGGCCCGAGAAATTCATGGGCTTCCACTTCATGAACCCGGTGCCGGTGATGCAACTGGTCGAGCTGATCCGCGGCATCGCCACCGATCAGGAGACCTGGGACACCCTGCACGAGGTGGTGCGCAAGCTCGGCAAGACCGCCGCCAGCGCCGAGGATTTCCCCGCCTTCATCGTCAACCGCATCCTGATGCCGATGATCAACGAGGCGGTCTATACCTTGTACGAGGGCGTCGGCTCGGTGAAGTCGATCGACGAGTCGCTGAAGCTGGGCGCCAATCACCCGATGGGGCCGCTGGAACTGGCGGATTTCATCGGGCTGGACACCTGCCTGGCGATCATGAACGTGCTGCATGAGGGGCTGGCGGACACCAAGTACCGGCCTTGCCCGCTGCTGACCAAGTATGTCGAGGCCGGCTGGCTGGGCCGCAAGACCCAGCGGGGGTTCTATGATTACCGGGGCGAGGTGCCGGTGCCGACACGATAAGCGGCGCCGCTTGTGCTGGCCCTGTGGAGCGTCCCAAAGTCCCCGTAGGCCCGGCGCTTGCGGGGCGCTTTCGGGGGCACATGCGCCACCCGGGCCAGAGGCACGCTTCAGCGCACCCTACGCCTGGTCCTTCAACGCCAGCGTATGCTCGCGCAGCCAGGCCAGGAACCCGCGCGGGTTGCCCTCCCACTTCTTCAGCTCCTC